>JBMLMS010000155.1:0-3611 GCA_049243925.1 Pirellulales bacterium | reverse complement strand
CTGCCCGGTGTCGTGAGATCGACACCGGCGTCGGGCAGCGGGTGGCCGACGAGCGCCCGCAGGGCGGCGGCCTTCAGCGCCGCCGAGGGCTCTCCCGCACTCTCGTGGCCCGGGGCCGAGCCGAAACGGATGGTCTTCGCATCGGGGCCGACCAACTCCCAACGCCGCACGCCCGCCGTGATCACGGGTTTGCACTCCACGAGCCCGAGAGCTTTCCAGTCGGGGCCGATCACCGAGGCGACGGCGGCGCCCTCTTCCACCACGACGTCGCCCCAGCGTGAGCCCTCGGGCCCCTGGGGGCTCGAGTCGATGCCGGTGAGCCGCGGATATTCGGCGGCGATGTCGGCGCTGAAGTCGTCGCTCGGCAGCACGACCGATTCGGCGTCGACGGCGAGCAGGCCGCCCTTCACGGCCACCATGGCAGCCGGCTCGCGGCAGACGATTTCGACCACGGCCGCCGGCGGATGGACGAGCCGCACGTCGATCACGCGCTTGACCCACGGATGCATGTCGAAGGCACGAGCCAGACGGTTGGCCAGCTCGGGATCGGTGAGCGGGAGCCCGCGGTCGAGGCTCGCCGCCTTGAGCGCCTCGGCCTTGATGTCGGCCCGCACCCAGGCGGCCACACCGCGGACGTCGATCGTGGCCGGCTCGAGGAGGTTGTCGCCGGCCCAGCCGACGGCCTCACCATACTGTCGCCACAGCCAGCCCACGCCGATGATCGCGGCCAGCACGACCGCCCCAGCCAGCAAACCGGTGCGTCTCCGCTGAAGAAACGAGGCGAGTGGAGAGCCCGACGGTGCGGGCTCCGAGGCGGGCTTGCGGCGCTGAGGCACGTTCATGGACCGCCCTTCACCACATCTCGATCTGGGGCGTGAGCTCGACCCCGAGCCGCTCACGCACCCGCGCGCGGACGGCCTCGACCAGGCCGCGCACGTCATCGCTCGAACAGCCCGGATGCGCCACCACGTAATTGGCGTGCGCCGCATACACCGTGGCCTCGCCCACCCGCAGATCGCGGGCACCGGCCTGCGCGACGAGTGATTCGGCGGTCGTGCCGAGCGGATCCTTGAACATCATGGCCACGCTGCGGGTGCCCGATGGCTGCTCCGCCCGCTCCACGATCCATTCCTTCTGCATGCGCTTCGTCAACTGGGCCGGGTTTTCCTCGTCGAGTTCGAGACGGCAGCCGATCACGATGCCGTCGTCGAGGTTGCTCCACCGCGACCGAAACGCCAGCCGTGCGCCACTCCGCTCCTCGACGTCGCCGCTCGGCAGCATGATCCGCACCGCCCGCACGCGGCCGCCGATGTCGCCGCCATGCCCCTCGGCATTGCCCACGAGTGCGCCACCCACGGTGCCCGGCACGCCCACGAGTGTCTCGAGGCCCGACAGTCCTGCCTGAACTGCAGCCGCGACGAGATGCACGAGTTTCGCGCCGGCGCCGGCGACGATTGCCGGCCGCTGCACGTCGATCGCGGAAAACGCCGGTGCCGAGAGCCTCACCACCATGCCGGGAAACCCCGAAGCGGGCACGAGAATGTTCGACCCTCCGCCGATCACGCGGAGCGGAATGCCCCGTTCATGGCAGCGCTTCACGAGCCGGCCGAGCGCTTCCACGTCGACGGGTTCACAAAAAAATGCCGCGGTTCCACCGATGCCGAGCCACGTGTGATGCGAGAGCGGCTCGTGGCACGACACGGCGATCGCCAGGTCGTCGAAGGGGGTCTCGGAAACGGTCTTGGAGCCAGGCGTCATACAGTCACAATCCTCGGCCACGAAACCCTTATTCTGCGCCACCGCTCGGCGAAGCGCCTATTCCGCCGCCCATCAGGCAGCCCGTCGGCCCCACGTGGGCGGGTAGGCCACCTGCAGCCAGCCGTCCACGAGGGTCGCGAGCACGCCAGCCGCCGCGGGATCGCCCGGATCATCCGGGTCGCCGGACATGCGGCCCGCCGGGGGCCGGCCGAGCACGAGCACGCAGTCGTCCGCACCGGCATGAGAAAGGAGCCGGTCGAGCCGCGCATAGGCGGCCACAGCCCCACCGTCGGCATGGTCGTCGAGCACGGTGGTCGGCACGACGAGCGTCTCGTCGCACCACCGAGCCGCTCGGATTGCGAACCGCGCCCCAGGATCGATCGCCGCTGCCACCGGTGCCTCGGCCACGAGCAAGAGCCGCCCGGGGGTGAGCCTTCGCAGGCTCGAAAGCGTGGCGGCGAGGGCATGGCCGGTCGATGCATGGTCGACGAACACGGCGGCATCCTGACCACGATCGATCCGTTCGAGCCGCCCCGGCACGCCTCCGGCCACCTCGATGCCCCGGCAGACACGCTCGAGCGGCACGCGATTCCGCAGGCCGATCGCCACCGCCAGCAGGCTGTCGCGCACGAATGACGCCGTGGGGGCCACCACCGTCACCGCCGCGGTATGACCAGCCGCCATCACGAGCACCGTCTGACCGTGCAGCGAACGCTCGACGGGCACCGCAGTCACGTCGGCCGATCGGCGCAGGGCCACGGCCATCGACGGCCCGGCATGCCGTCTGGCAAGCCGCCGCAGCCGCGCATCATCGGCATTGAAGACCAGGCACCCATCGGGCCCGAGGCTGTCGAGCATGCGGCCCGTGATCTCTTCGTAGGCGGCCTGCGTTCCATGGGCGTCGAGGTGTGCCGTCGCCAGGCTCGTGGCCACCACGGTCCCGCAGCGGATCCCGGCGAGCGCCCGGTCGGCGAGCATCCGGCTCGACACCTCGACGACGGCATGGGTGCATCCCGACACGGCGAGCCGGCGCAGCCAGGCCGCGAGCACCTCCGGCCGGTCGAGATCGGCCGGCTCCGGCACCGTGCTCTCGGCGTCGAGGCACCCCAGGCCAGACAACACGCCGACCCGCAGCCCCGCCTCAGCGAGCACCGACGCCGCGAGCCAGGCCGTCGTGGTCTTGCCGCTGGTGCCGGCAACGGCCACGACTTTCATCGCCCGTGCCGGATCGCCGGCGCACGCATGCGCCAGCCGTGCGAACGCCCAGGCCGTATCGGGCACGATGCACAGGGGCACGCCGTGCGTGGGCACCATCCGCTCCGCCACCACGGCCACGGCACCCCGGGCCACCGCCAGATCGATGTCTTCGTGCCCGTCACCGTCACCCGTGAGCCGGGCGATGAACACGTCGCCGGGCCGGCAGCGCTTGGCCGCTCCCGCGCACCGCACCGCGACGATGTCGTCGCAGCCCACGAACCGTGCCTTGGGCAAAACCTCGGCGAGCGAGACGCCTGCCGCGTGCACACCGCTCCCTGTCTCTATCGCATCGAACATGACGGCCTCCTGCCGAATCGCAATCCACGCCCACGGTCATCCATGACCACGGGACGGAGCGAAATTGTGCGCCGGGTCGAAAGGGGGTCAACCTGCATTTCGAGTCGTTTTCACCACTTTCTGTGGTCAACCCCAAAATCTCTCCGCCCGGCTTTCCCAGACTACGGGCGTCAGGCCCGGAGGGCCGGGTGAGCACCAGCGGGCGGAGGCCCGCCAAGGAACGGACGGCACGATGCCGTGCCGTTTCGTGCACACAGGAAGCCCGAGGCGTGAGCCGAGAGGATGCCGGCGACAGGCTG
>JBMLMS010000154.1:0-1083 GCA_049243925.1 Pirellulales bacterium | reverse complement strand
TTCGGCGTGCCGCTCAAGTATCAATACCGCGTGCTCTTCTGGGGCATCCTCGGCGCCGTGCTCATGCGGCTCACGTTCGTGCTTCTGGGGGCGGAGCTCGTCGAGCGTTACAAGTGGGTGATGTGGTTTTTCGGTGCGTTCCTCCTCTATACGGGCGTCAAGCTCGCGTTCAGCAAGGAGGATCACGAGCCGGGCGACAATGCACTGATCCGCTTCTTCAAAAAGATCATCCCACTCTCCAGCCACTCGGAAGGCGACAAGTTCTTCGTCCGGGAGAACGGCCGGCTGATGGCGACCCCGCTGTTTCTCGTGCTCCTCGTGGTCGAGAGCACCGACGTGCTCTTCGCGGTCGACAGCGTGCCGGCCATCCTGGGCGTTGTCGAGAAGGGCACGCCCTACATGCGGTTCATCGCGTTCACCTCGAATGTGTTCGCGATCCTCGGCCTGCGTGCCCTCTACTTCCTGCTCGCCGGCGTCATGGACCTCTTCCGGTTCCTCAACTACGGCCTCTCCGCCGTGCTCGTCTTCGTGGGCGCCAAGATGCTCGCCGAGGCCGCTCGGCACACCGAGTGGCTCGCCGAGTGGGGCGGCTGGGACGCCCACGCCAAGGGGCATCTTGTGCATCCGGCCGTGTCGCTCCTCGTGATCGTGGCCCTGATCGGGGCGAGCGTGGCGGCGTCGCTCATGTTTCCCGAGCGCAAGGACGGCGCCGAGATCGCCGGCGGAGACAGCAAGCCACCGCACGCCTGAGCGATTGTGGGGCAAGCGTCCCGCTTGCCATCACAACGCGCGCCGGCTCGGGGCTGCCCACACTCCGTCGCCGGACGTTCACTGCGGGCTGGCTGTCGCGCCGTCTCCGCCGTCCCGGCGTCGGCTCCGGCTTACGGTCGCCGGGCAAAGCCCGGCTCCCCCGCCTTCGGCGAATCGGTGCCCGAGTAACGCCGGCGACCGGGACACGGGGAGCCCAAAGCCTCCTCAACGAAAGCCCGAGGCGTAAGCCGAGAGGATGCCCCGGTGGCGAAACACTCCGCGTATTCCCTTCGGCTCACGCCTCGGGCTTCCAGACGGGGAGGCGAGGGGTTA
>JBMLMS010000153.1:0-6901 GCA_049243925.1 Pirellulales bacterium | reverse complement strand
CCCCCCGGTACGGGGTAACCCCGAGCCGGTGCGCATGAGGTGAGCAAGACAGGCCGTAGCCGGTCCTACGCGCTGCTTACCGATACGCCTGCGCGCCGACGGCCGGGAAGCGATAGCCGCCGAAGCCGAGCGGGGCATAGACGGGCCAGTCGCCCGGCTTCACGCCCGGCGGCAGGCCGTACATCTTCCATGTCGGCGTGCGCGGATTGGTCGGCGGTACGAAATACTTGGGCCGCTGGCGGTGGCCCGTGACATAGGGCGACTTGCCCGGTGCGTACGGCGCCTGCCGCTGTGGGGTGCCGTGCGAGAGCGGCTTGGGCTCGCCGACGCGGCTCACGTCTTCGGCGCGGGCGGCCGTGCCGAGGGCCAGGACGCAGAGCAGGGCGGCCAGCGAGCGGCGGGCGAGATGCACGAGGAGAATCTCCGGGAGCGCGAACTCTCCGGGTGGTATCGGCACGCACGGTCGGGAGACTTCGGGAATTCAGCCGCTCGCGGCCGCTATTTTTTCGGCTTCGCGTGCCGGCGTGCCGGTTTTTCCTTGGGCTTGGCCGCCCAGCGGATCGCGAGCGGCAGCCCGAACGCCTTCTCGAAGAGCTCGATGCGCCGTTCGGCGCCCCACACGTCGACCTGCGGCTCCTCGTCGGCCACCACGTCGAGCACCACGCCGTCGTCGGAGACGCTGGCCAGCACGTCGCGCACCAGTTGCGAACGGCTGCGGTCGAGGCCACCGGCCAGGCGAAGGATCGCCGCCATCCGCTGCACGCGCTGCTGGTCTTCGGCGGAGATTCGCGAGAGGTTCTCGTGCTTGCGCTTCGGGTGGGCGCCGCGGTGGTAGCGGGCGACGTTGGCCACCAGTTCGAGGTCGTGGGCCCGGATGCCCGGCAGCCGACTGTTGCGGATCAGATGGTAGCTGTGTTTGTGGTGCTGGTCGTAGTTGATCACGTAGCCCACGTCTTGGAGCCGTGCGGCGATCTCCAGCAGCAGGCGGTCGCCGGGCACCAGCGCGAGCGGCTCGGTGAGCTGTTCGTAGATGCGGCCGGCGAGCCGCGCGACCTGGCGGCCGTGCTCGAGCTCGCCGGAGCAGGCGGCGGCGAGCCGCTCGATTGCCTCATCGCGGTGCGTGGGATCGGTGTCGGCGGTGGCGGCACCGCCGAGCAGGTCGTCGATCATCTCGCGCACGAGACCGTCGCGCACCCCCCGCGTGTGGATCACGAGCGTGTTGACCCGAAACCGTGTCAGCAGGGCATCGATGATCGTGAGGCCTGCCAGAATGATGTCGGCCCGGTCGGGCGTCATGCCGGCCATCGAGCGGCGGGCCCGCAGCGGCATCTTCGCGAGGCGGTCGAGCAGATGCCGCACCTCCGCCTGCGACACCTTGTAGCCGGCCACGGGAATGTCGACCTGCTTCTTCGCGGCCATCATGAGTTCGGCGAGCGTGGTGAATGTGCCGCCGGAGCCGACCATGAAGTGCGGCGCAAAGAGCGGCCGCGTGGTCCGCTTCTTGAGGCACGACGCCACTTCGTCAGCGAGCCGCGCGAGGTCGGCTGGTGCGGCCTGCTCGCCGAGCCCGAATTGCTCCGTGAGCCGCACCGCTCCGAGCGGCGTGGAGAAAATCGATTCGATCAGCCCGCCGGTGGCGAAGATGATCTCGGTGCTCCCGCCGCCGATGTCGGCCACGATCGCATTCTTGCCCGACAGGTCGAAGGCGTGCTGCACGCTCGAAAAGGCGAGCCGGGCCTCACGATCGCCTGGAATCACCTCGACCTCGAGCCCCACCTCTTCGCGCACGCGGCGGCAGAACTCGGGCCCGTTGCGGGCTTCGCGCACGGCGCAGGTGGCGATCGTGCGAAGCGTCGACACCTGATAGCCCGCCGCGATCTGCTTGAAGGTGCGCAGGGCCTGCACAGTGCGATCGATCGAGTCGTCGTCGAGGCGGCCGAGCGAGGAGACGCTGCGGCCCAGCCGGGTGGGCTCGCGCTCTTCGTCGAGGATGCGGTAGGCACCGCCACGGAGCACCTCCACCACCATCAAGCGGACGCTGTTGGAGCCGATATCGATCGCCCCGAGACGAGTCGTCATCTCGGGCGACAGATAAATCTGCTTGTCTTCGGTCAGCTGGGCGGGCATGGGTCGCAGCGTGCCTCGGGCCGGGGTGCCCAATCATACCTCGCGTTTTCTCGGCCGGGCCGTCGGGTACACTCTCGGCGTGTCGCCCGTTCCCCCCCCGATCGTGTTTTCGCCCAGCGGCTCCCGGCCCTTCACGACCTCCCCCTGCGTGGCGACGGTCGGAAACTTCGACGGCGTGCACCTGGGGCACGCCGCGATCGTGCAGCGGCTGGTGGAGATGGGCCGCGGGCTCGGGCTGCCGGCCGTCGTGCTGACGTTCGACCCCCACCCCGCGGCGATCCTTCGCCCCGAGGCCGCCCCACAGCCGCTCACCACGCCCGCCCGCCGGGCCGAGCTGCTCCTCGGGCTGGGCGTGGATGCCGTGCTCGTGCAGCCCGTCGACGAACAGTTCGTGGCGATCGGGGCCGAAGCCTTCTACACGCAGCTCCTGCGGGAGCGACTCGCCGTGCGCGGGCTCGTGGAAGGGATCGACTTCCGGTTTGGCGCCGGCCGCCGCGGCACGATCGACATGCTCACCGACCTCTGCCGCGGCGACGGCGTCGAACTCGCCGTGGTCGGCCCGGTCGAGCACGGAGGCCAGCCCGTCTCGAGCTCGCGGCTCCGCCGGCTCATCGCCGCGGGCGACGTGGCCGCAGCCAATTCGATGCTCACCGCTCCGTACCGCTGCTCAGGCACGGTGATCGAAGGGGCGAAGCGCGGCCGAACGCTCGGCTTTCCGACGGCGAACCTCGCCGGCCTCGCTACGCTCGCGCCCGGCCAGGGTGTGTATGCAGGGCGGGTCACGATCGTTCCCGGCGCGGAGGCGTGGCCCGCTGCCGTGCACATCGGGCCCAACGTCTCGTTTGGCGAGACGGCCGTTTCGATCGAGGCGCATCTGATCGGCTTCGAGGGAGACCTCTATGGCCGCACGCTCCACGTTGACTTCCTGGAGCGGCTGCGCGAGACTCGCCGGTTCGCTTCGGTCGACGAGCTCACGCAGCAGCTCGCCGACGACGTGCAGCGGGCTCAGGCCGTCAGCAGGCAGCCTGCCGATTCTCTAACGCCGAGGAGCAGACATGCGACTTGATTGGGCGACCGTTCTCGGAGTGCTTCGCGACGCGCGGTCGTTCGTGCTCACGAGCCACGTGCGGCCCGACTGCGACGCCCTCGGCAGTGAATTGGGGATGCTCGGCATCCTGGAGGCCATCGGCAAGGACGTGCGGATCGTCAACGCCCAGGCCACGCCGGCGAACCTGAAGTGGATCGACCCCGACCACCGGCTCGAATCGCTCGCCGAGGGAGTGAAGAAGGACGACCTCGTGAGCCGCGACGTGCTCATCGTGCTCGACACGAGTGCGTGGGCCCAGCTCGGAGCGATGGGCGACGTGGCCAAGGCGATGCGCGAGAAGGTCCTCGTGATCGACCACCATGTGAGCGAAGACGACCTTTCCGACCGCTGGTTCAAGGATACGTCTGCCGAGGCCACGGCCCGGATCGTCTACGAGATCGGCCTGCGGCTGAAGGTGCCGCTCAGCAAGCGGATCGCGACGCCGCTCTATGCAGGGCTTTCGACCGACACCGGTGGATTTCGGTTTCCGAACGTGAGCGGCGAGTCGTTTCGCGTGGCCGCGCGGCTCGTCGACGCGGGTGCCGACCCCACGGCGATCTACCGCGAGCTCTTCGAGCAAGACTCGCTCGCCCGGCTCCATCTCGTGGGCCGCACGCTGGCCGGGGCGCAGGCCTCGCACGGCGGCCGGGTGATCGTGTCCACGGTGCGGCAGAGCGACATCAAGGAGGTGCAGGCCCAGCCGGCCGACACCGAAGATCTCGTCAATCTCACGCTCGCGGTAAAGGGCACCGAGGTGGCTGTGATCCTCATCGAGCAGCCCGATGGACGCATCAAGACGAGCTTCCGCAGCCGCTCCCAGGTCGATTGCAACGCGCTCGCGGCCCGCTTTGGCGGTGGCGGCCACAAAGCTGCTGCCGGGGCGATCCTGCCCGGGCCGTTCGACGTGGCCCACGAGCAGGTGCTCGCCGCCGTGGACGAGGTCTGCCGCGGGGCGTAAAGTCGTGAAGGTTTGATTGCGGCAGCCAAGGAGGTTCGTAGCATGACGAGTCGGAATCTCGATTCGCAGCCGGGCCGGCGGAATTTTCTCGCCGAGGTGCTGGCCATCGCCTGCGGCGGACTCGCGACGCTTACGCCCGTGGCCGCCGGCGTGTGGGCCTTCCTCGACCCGTTGCGGCGCAAGGGCGGGGCGGCCTCGTTTCTGCCCGTCACGGAACTCGCGGCCGTGCCCGACGACGGGGTGCCGCGGCAGTTCGCCGTGATCGCTGAGCGGGCCGACGCCTGGACGGGCTTCGCCTCGGAGCCGATCGGCGCCGTCTACCTGCGCCGCGGCAAAGGCTCCGACACAGTCGAGGCCCTTTCGGCCACCTGCCCCCACGCGGGATGCTTCGTGGAGATGGAGCCGACGGGCCGCTGCTTCCGCTGCCCCTGCCACAACAGCACGTTTACGCTCGAGGGTGGCATCGTGGCCCCGAGCCCGAGCCCCCGACCGATGGACGGCCTCGAGTGCCGCGTGGCCAAGAATGGCGCCGTCGAGGTGAAGTGGGAGAGGTTCCGGGCCGGCGTGGCCGAGAAGATCGTCCAATAGGGCAACGCCCGACACGAGATGCACACCATGAAACCATCATCAGGCACCGCCGGGGTCCGCAAAGGTGTGGTCGGCCGCCTCGCCGACTTCCTCGACGATCGCACCGGCTACCGGGCGGTCATGCACGAGGCCCTCTACGAGCGGGTGCCGGGCGGCGCCCGCTGGCGCTACGTGTGGGGCAGCACGCTCGTGTTCGCCTTCATGACGCAGCTGATCACGGGGCTCTTTCTCTGGGCCAGCTACTCGGCGAGCGCCCAGACGGCCTGGGAGAGCGTCTATTACATCCAGCACGAGATGGCCGGCGGCTGGCTGCTGCGCGGCATCCATCACTTCATGGCCCAGGCGATGGTGGTGCTGCTCGCGCTCCACCTCTTGCAGGTGGTGATCGACGGGGCCTACCGTGCGCCGCGCGAGGTCAACTTCTGGCTCGGGCTCGTGCTCATGATGCTCGTGCTCGGCATGGCGCTCACGGGCTATCTGCTGCCCTGGGACCAGAAGGGCTACTGGGCCACGATCGTGGCCACGAACCTGGCCGGGATCGTGCCCGTCATCGGGCCCTCGATCCAGCAGCTCGTGATCGGCGGCACCGAATACGGCCACCACACACTGACGCGGTTCTTCGCCTTGCACGCCGGGTTTCTCCCTGGTGCCCTGATCCTGATGCTCGTCGTGCACCTCTCGCTCTTTCGCAAGCACGGCCTGCATGCCAAGCAGCCGATCACGAAGCCCGACGCGATGTTCTGGCCCGATCAGGTGCTCAAGGACGCCGTCGCGATGCTCGCCGTGATGGCCGTGGTGCTCGGAGTGATCCTCGTGCCGGCCCTCAAGGCGATGCTCGCGGGCGAGCCCGTCCACGCCGGTCATCTCGGCGCCGAACTCGGCGCCCCCGCCGACCCCTCGCTGCCCTACGCCGCCGCCCGACCGGAGTGGTACTTCCTGTTTCTGTTTCAGTTTCTGAAGGTGTTCGAGGGCTGGGGGGCCACCGGAGAATTCCTCGGCGCGATCGTGGTGCCGGGGCTGATCATGGGCGTGATGTTCCTGATGCCGATCCTCGGCAACTGGAAGCTCGGCCACCGTTTCAACGTGGCCTTCACGCTCGGCGTCATCGCCGGCGCCGGCTTGCTCACGGCGCTCGCGCTCAACGAAGACTACTACGCCCTGTGGGTCGACAAGGCGCCGCTCGCCGAGGCCCAGAAGCTCTACGACGAGACCGGTGGCGACGAGGCGAAGCTCGCCACGCTGCTCGGCGGAGACGCCACGAAGCTCGCCGCCATCGAGAAGCAGTGGGAGACGCTCGAGAAGATCCGCCACTCGCAGGCATTTCTCGACGCCGCCAAGCAAGCAAAGCTCGACGCCGCGCGGGCGATCGAACTGGCCGGTCGCCCCGAAAAGATTCCGCCGGCCGGCATGCTCGAGCTCGTGCGGGCCGACGCCCAGAGCCAGGGCCCGCGGCTCTTCGCCCAGCACTGTGCGAGCTGCCACGCCCACGTCGACCCGCAGGCGCCTGGCGCCGAGGCGATCCTCGCCAAGTCGTCGGCCGCCAACCTCTTCGAGTTTGGCAGGGCCTCATGGATGCGGGGCCTGCTCGATCCCGCGCAGGTCGCCGGCCCCGCCTACTTCGGCAACACGGCCCACAAGGACGGCGACATGGTGAGCTTCGTGCAGGGCGACCTCGCCGACGCCGACCAGTGGAAGAAGGACGACATCGAGGCCGTGATCGTCGCCATGGCCGCCGAAGCGGGGCTCGCCGACCCGGCCGTGAAGCCGGCCGTGCTCGAGAGGGGGAGGGACCTCGTCACCGACGTCGAACATTGCGGCGGCTGCCACAAGCTCGGCGACAACGGCACCGATCTTGGCTCGGCCCCCGACCTCACCGGCTGGGGCTCGCGCGAATGGCTCGTGGGGATCATCACCGATCCGACGCACGAGCGGTTTTACGGCGACTCCAACGACCGGATGCCGAGCTTCGGCAAGGCCGCCGAGGGCGCCGCGCCGATGCTCTCGCCGCAACAGATCGGCCTGCTCGCCGACTGGCTGCGCGAAGACTGGTATCGGCCGTGACGCGCGCCGGCTCGGGGTTGCCCCGTACCATCTCGCCGGACGCTCGCTGCGCCCATCCTGGGCTTCACTCGCTCGGATTT
>JBMLMS010000152.1:0-2159 GCA_049243925.1 Pirellulales bacterium | reverse complement strand
TCAAATGAGACGCTCGGCGTCTCGCTCACCGCACCATCCACCAACGCCCGGATCCAGACGGCGTCTGCCACGGGCACGATCACCAACGATGACGTGCAGCCGCCCCCGGTCACGCCGACGCTCGCAATCGGGTCGGTTTCTGCCCTCGAAAACGCCGGTGGAGTCAGGTTTACCGTGACGCTGTCGCAGCCCGTTTCCACGAAGGTGACGGTGCGATTCGCCACGGCCAACGGCACTGCCGTGGCTGGCCGCACGGGCGACTACACGTCTGCGAGCGGCACGCTGACGTTCAACCCTGGTGAAACCGTGAAGGTGATTTCCGTCGCGGTGCGGAACGACGCGCTCGTCGAGGCCGACGAGACGTTCTTCGTAAATCTGTCGCGAGCCTCGGGGGCCACGATCGCAACCGGCCGAGGTACGGGCACGATCCTCAACGACGACGGTCTCGCCGCGCAGTTGCAGCAGGCGGCGTTTGCGACGCTAAGCATCAGCCAGTCGCCTGCGGGGACGAACACCAAATCGGCCCGACGTTGACGGGCTGCCAGTTTCGTCAAAACGGCGGCGGCTTCGCGACGTGATTGCCGGGCCTCGATCCGAGGGCTAGACTGCGGCTCGCAGGCGGATGAGCCCGTCGCCCCGCTGCCGCAGGCCGGTCGTGGCAGCCCTTCAGGAGTGTTGCCACCATGAGCGTCACGACGTCCAAGCCCGCCGCCAGCCAGTCTGCCACCCCGCCCTTGCCCGGCACCCGGGCCGACGGCACCGCCAAGCTCGAGATCGGCGGCAAGACCGTCGAACTCCCGGTGATCGTCGGCTCCGAAGGCGAGCGCGGGCTCGACATCTCGAAACTCCGAGCCCAGTCGGGCGCCATCACGCTCGACGAGGGGTTCGTCAATACGGGCTCCACCACGAGCGCCATCACCTATCTCGACGGTGAGAATGGCATCTTGCGCTACCGCGGCTATCCGATCGAGGTGCTCGCCGAGAAGTGCGACTTCGTGGAGGTGGCCTACCTGCTGATCTACGGCAAGCTGCCGAATCCCGCCGAGCTCGACACCTTCCGCACGTCGCTCTCGCACCACACGATGATCCACGAGGACATGCGGAACTTCTACACCGGCTTTCCGCGCGACGCCCATCCGATGGCCACGCTCGGCAGCGTGGTGGGCGCCCTCTCCACCTTCTATCAAGACTCGCTCGACGTGCGCGACCCACGACAGGTGGAGGTGAGCGTGCACCGGCTGATCAGCAAGCTCCCCACGATCGCCGCCTACAGCCACAAGAAGTCGTGCGGCCAGCCGCTGATGTATCCGCGGAACGACCTCGGCTACTGCGAGAACTTCCTCCACATGATGTTCGCGGTGCCGTGCGAGGAATACCACGTCGACCCCGACTTCGCCGACGCCCTCGACATGCTTTTGATCGTGCATGCCGACCACGAGCAAAACTGCTCGACCTCGACGGTGCGCATGGTGGGCTCGAGCGATGCGAATCTCTTCGCCAGCATCTCCGCCGGCATCTGCGCCCTCTGGGGACCGCTGCACGGCGGAGCCAATCAGGCCTGCGTGGAGATGCTCGAAAAGATCGGCGCCGACGGTGGCAACGTGCGGAAGTACGTCGATCTCGCCAAGAAGAAAGACTCCGGCTTCCGCCTCATGGGCTTCGGCCACCGCGTCTACAAGAACTACGACCCGCGGGCCAAGCTCATCAAGGCCACCTGCGACAAACTGCTCGCGAAGATCGCCCGCCACGACCCGATCTTCGACATCGCCCAGCAGCTCGAGGAGGTGGCCCTCGCCGACGACTACTTCATCGAGCGCAAGCTCTATCCGAACGTCGACTTCTACTCCGGCGTGATCTATCGGGCCATGGGAATCCCGGTGCAGATGTTCACGGTGCTCTTCGCCATGGGCCGCCTCCCCGGCTGGATCGCCCACTGGATCGAGATGCACCACTCGCCCACGAAGAAGATCTGCCGCCCGCGCCAGATCTACTCCGGCGAAACGCTCCGCGAGTTCCTCCCGATCGACAAGCGGCCGTAGGACGGGCTTAAGCCTGTCACTCTCGAGCTTCAGCACGCCCAACCCGGCTCGGGGTTACCCCGTACCGTCTCGCCGGACGCTCGCTGCGGCCCACCAGGGCGTCACACGCGCGGGAGGGCC
>JBMLMS010000151.1:0-7234 GCA_049243925.1 Pirellulales bacterium | reverse complement strand
TACACCGGCGTCATGCCGCTGGTGAACGCGATCCAGAAGACGCTGCTCCACGACCTGTTTTCGAGCTTCCTCTCCGCCTGCGTCGTGATCACCCTCGTGATGATGATCTTCGAACGCAGTCTTCCAGCAGGGCTCGTGGCGATGCTTCCCAACGTGTTTCCCATGATCCTGCTCTTCGGGCTGCTCGGTTGGGCGCGGCTCCCGCTCGACATCGGCAGCGTCATGACCGCTTCGATCGCCCTCGGCATGGCCGTCGACGGCACGTTTCATTTCCTCACCTTCTTTCAGCGCGGGCTCACGGCTGCCAGCGGCAGCGCGGCGGCACCCGGACGCGACGCACGAGTGGCGGCCTTGCACGACGCATTTCAGCATTCGGCCGGGGCCCTCACCCAGAGTGCGATCGTGTGCGGGCTGGGGATTCTCGTGTTTGCGGCGAGCTCGTTCGCCCCCACGCGCCGCTTCGCCTGGATGCTCGCCCTGCTCGTGGCGGCCGCGCTCGCCGGCGACCTCGTGCTCCTGCCCGCGCTGCTCGCCAGCCCTCTTGGCCGCTTGTTCAGGCCGGCATCTCGATCACGGCCTTGATCACGCCGCTCGCGGGGTCGAGCAGCGTGGGGAACACCCGGATCGTGTCAGCAAACGGCAGGTGGTGCGTGATCCAGGGCTGCGTGTCGATGCGGCCGGCCGCGATGAGGTCGATGATCCGTGGAAAATCTCTCGAGAGCGCGTTGCGGCTGGCGAGCAGCGTGAGCTCGCGGCGATGCATCACCGCCGCGTGTGGAAATGCGACCTCCGCCTGCGTGATGCCGACGTACACAAGCCGGCCGCCGAATGCACAAAACTTGAGAGCGTTTGCCATGCTCAGGTTGCTCCCCGTGGCATCGATCACGACGTCACACATCCGGGCGTCGGTGAGGCTCGCGATCGCGGCTTCGTCGGCTGCCGTGCCGCTCGCGGCCACCGTGTCGGCGATGCCCATTTTGTCCCGGACGAACGCCAGGCGGCCGGTGGCCATGTCCATCACGATCACGCGGGCCCCCGAGAGCTTCGCAAACTCGAGTGCCGAGAGGCCGATCGGCCCCGCGCCGATCACGAGCACCGTCTCGCCCTGCTTGGGTGCGGCCCGATCGACCGCATGGCAGCCGATTGCGAGCGTCTCGACGAGGGCATTTTGCGCGTGTGAGAGCCGCGGTGACGGATGCAGCTTGCGGGCCGGCACCGTAAACAAGCGACGCAGACCGCCGTCGCAGTGCACGCCGAGCGTCTGATGGTGCTCGCAGCAGTTCGTGAGGCCGCGCTGGCACGCATAACACCGCTGGCAGTTGATGTAGGGCTCGACGCAGCAGCGGTCGCCCGGCCGGACGTTCGTGACGCCCGGCCCCACGGCAGCCACCTCGACGCCCAGTTCGTGCCCGGGAATCCGCGGATAGCTGAAAAAGGGCATCTTGCCGAGGTAGCCGCCGTAGTCGGTGCCACAGATGCCCACGGCATGCACCCGTACGACCGCCTCGCCCGGACCCGGCACTGCCGGCTCGAGGGTGTCGACAAAGCGAAAGGCCTGCGGCTGTTCGAGGAGGAGGGCTTGCATCAGACAATCAGATCTCTTTCCAAGTAGGTGTTCCGCCGGCTCGGGGGCGGCAAAAGTCGCCGCTGTGCGGTCCTTCGGATTGTCGCGTGGGCTGCGGCAGCCCAATGCTCCTCGAGCGTTCGCCGACCCCCTCGCCTCCCTTTTCCAGTCATCGTATTCGATACACACGGCAGGCGGTGTCTGCCCAGATCAGCGATTGCTCGGCGGGAGTGAGCGTCGAAATAAAGTCGTCGATGATTCCAACAACTTCCGCGTACTCGCCCGAGAGCAGGCACACGGGCCAGTCGCTGCCGAACATGAGCCGGTGTGGGCCGAAGGCCGCGAGGGCGACGTCGAGAAAGGGTGTAAAATCAGCCGGCTTCCACTGCCGCCAGGCGGCCTCCGTGACCAGGCCCGAGAGCTTGCAGCACACGTTGTCGTGCCGGGCAAGCGTCTCGATGTCGTGCCGCCAGGCCGCCAGCTCGCCCGCCTTCTGCGGCGGCTTGATCGGCGGCTTGGCCAGATGGTCGAGCACGAACGGCTGCTCAGGGACGAGGCCCACGAGCTCGATCGCGGCCGGCAGCTGGTGCGAGTAGAGCAACAGGTCGTACGTGAGCCCAAACTGATGCAACATGCGCACGCCGTGCACGAACGCGTCTCCCAGCACGAACCGCGGATCGGGCTCGTCTTGGACGACATGCCGCACGCCCACGAATTTTTCATGTCGCGCGAGGGCCACCAGGTCTTCCGCCACCCGTTCGCTCCGGAGGTCGACCCAGCCCACGACGCCGTGGATGAACGGATCTCGGTCAGCGAGCGAGAGCAGCCATCGGCTCTCGTCGAGCGACTGCCGGGCCTGCACGGCCACGCTTCCCACCACGCCCACCGGCCGCGCGACGGCCTCGAGGTCGGCCGGCAGAAAGTCACCGGCCAGCCGCTCCATCCCTGTGCCAATCCACGGGTATGCGGCGGCTGAATAGTTCCAAAAATGCTGGTGGGAGTCGATTTTCATGCGATCAGGGGCCGCGCGAACGCGGCCCTAGTTGTTCTCCGGCAGGCCTTCCATGTGGCCGATGTTCTTGACCGGTGCGAAGATCGTCTGCACGTCGTGGAGCAGCTCCTGATCGATCGGCTCGACCGCCCACTCGGCCCACCCTCGGATGTTCGCGGGGTTCGCGCTCCCTGCCACCGTGGTGGCGATGCGGGGATTGGCGATTGCGAACTGGAGGGCGAGTTTCGCGAGTGAACTGCCGCGGCTCCGGCACAGATCGGCCGCCTGCCGGGCCGCCGCCTTCACCGCCTCCGGCTCCTTGAGCCATGCCGGGAGCGGAGCATCGGTGAGCAGCCGCGCGCTGAATGGGCCGGCGCTCATCACGCCGATGCCCTTCGCGTCGAGGAAGGGAATCGTCTCGTCGGCAAACCGTGTGTTCTGCAGCGTGTATTGGTTGTAGTTGAGCACGCAGTCGACCGCTGACTCGTCGCAGATTGCGCGAAATATCTTCTGGGGATATCCGCTGAAGCCGATGAACCGCACCTTGCCTGCCTGCTTGACGCGCCGCAGGGCGGGAAGCGTCTCGTCCACGATCTGCCCGAGTGGCACGAACTCGATGTCGTGGCAGAGGACGATGTCGATGTGGTCGGTGCCGAGCCGGTGAAGCGACACGTCGACGCTCTCGGCCACCCGCTTCGCCGAGAAGTCAAAGTGCGCGAGGTCGTATCGGCCGAGCTTCGTGCACAGAAGATACTCATGCCGTGGTATGGATCGCAGCGCCACGCCGAGCAACACTTCGCTCATGCCCCGGCCGTAGAACGGGCTTGTGTCGATCAGATGCATGCCGCAGTCGAGCGCGGCCCGGACGCTTGCCAGAGCCTCGTCGAGTGTGATCGAGCGAAACTCCTGGCCGAGGGAGCTCGCGCCAAAGGCGAGGATCGGGACGTCGAGGCCGGTCGTGCCGAGCGGGCGAGTCTGCATCATGTCACCCGAACGTCCGGCAGCCGACGGAGAGCAGCAGATTCGCCCACGGCTGCGTGTCGGCGGTCTGGATCGTGAGCACGTGGTCGTCCGCGGACACGGCCTGGTAGAAGTCCCACTTCACGATCGGCGTGAGTTCGCAGGGCGAGTTCGCGGCGGCGAGAATCCGCCGGTATTCGGCCCACACCGCGGGATCTCCCGGCGTCGCTGCGGCATACGAATCGCTGCGGTCGACGCCCATGGTGTGCACCTCGTCGATCCGCACCGCGGCCAGAATCACCTCGAACACCTGAGCCACGGTGGGGACGCCCGGCATGAGCTGGAGCGACACGAGCTCTGCCCGGGGCCCGCGCTTGTTGGCCGCCGGATAGTTGCCGTCGGCGATCAATACCTTCGAGTGATGCCCCGCCGTCGCGAGAATCCGCAGGATATCGGGGTGGAGCAGGGGGCCATTGAGCATGGATCAGCCTTTCGTGAACGTGCGACAACTCTCGATGCTCTGCCGCGCGGCAGCGAGCGGCGTCGGGAAGGGAAAGACCTCGGCCGACAGGTAGCCGTGATAACCGATCTGGGCGAGGGCGCCGACGATCGGCTCCACGGTGGTGTGGCCAAACCCGATCGCCTGACGATTGGAATCCGCCCAGTGGATGTGGCCCACGAGATCGCCGCAGGCGATGAGCGCAGCCGGCATGTCCGCCTCTTCGATATTCATGTGAAAGAGATCGCAGAGGAGTTTGACGTTCGTGAGGCCGTGAGCCTTGATACACTCCGCCGCGTCAGCCTGGCGATTGAAGAGATTCGTCTCGTAGCGGTTGAGGGGCTCGTAGAGCAACACCTGGCCATGCCGGGCGGCGCGGTCGCCGAGCGCGTGGAGAGCCTCGGCCAAGAGGGGAATCGCCTGCTCCCTGGCCATGGCACCCTCGCCGCGGCCCTGCATCGAACCGACGATCACTGGCGCCCCCAGCTCACCGGCCCGATCGACGAGCTCGCCGATGAACGAGACGGCCTGGGCGCGGACGGTGGATTCGGGATGACACAGATCAAGCTTGTGCTTCACCCACCCAGCGCCACTGCCCACGGCAGCGAGCGTGAGCCCGTGCGCTGCCAGACGTCGCGCAAGGCCGGAACCCTCCAGGCCTGCAGCCGATTCGGGAAAGATCTCCACGCCGTCGAATCCGAGCTCGGCGGCGGCGCGACAGCCAGCGTCGAGACCTTCGTGGAAGACGAATGGCCCCTGGCGGGCTTCGGGCACGAGGCAGACAGTGACCGCGGAGTGCATGGCGTGACAGGCTACGGCTCGAGAAACAGGGGCACGAGGTGCCGCTCGAAGATGTTGTCGGTGACCTGCTTCGCCACGATCGCCCGATTCGCCTCGAGCAGGTCGGTGTACCGGGCCCCATGCGTGGCGGCCACCTTGAACGACACGTGCAAGAGCTGCCGCATGTGCGGATTGAACGCCGGGTTGGCCGGTACGTGCCGGATGGCGGCCGCGAAGCGTGATCCGCTCCAGGCCGACACCTCTGTGGCCGGTGGCAGCCGCGAACGGTCGATGTCGATCACCGCTGCGTAGGGTGCACAGAACTCGTCGACGTGGTCGAGGGCGTAGGCATAGATTTCCTTGGCAATCGCCAGGCCGTCACCGCCGGCCTCGGCCAGGCCGATCAACTCCTCGAGCCATGTGGTGCCCGCCGTCTTCAGGTGGACGCCGGCACCGGTGCGGGCGAGCGTCCGGCGGATCACCGGATAGAGCGAAAACTTGTCGCTTCCGGAATGCACCGACAACTTGAGTGACTGGGGGAGCCCGTAGTGGGCAGCAGCAAACGCACACACGGCGATGTCGTCGGAAAACTCCTGCTCGAACCGGACCAGGTCGCCGACGTAGTCCACCCCCTTGTTGAACCGGCCCGTGAACTTGGGAGCGATCGTCTGCAGCGGGATCTTCTCTTCGGCGAGGATCGCGAGGATTACAAGCAGTTCCGGCGGCGTCTGCGGCTGGTCAGTCTCGTCCATGCTGACCTCGACGACGACGTCGCCCCCACAGGCTCGCTCGATGTGCCGCCAGATCGCGCCAGCTTCCCGGCAGGCCAGCAGATAGGTGCCGGCGATCCTGGCCACGGCGTCCTCCGACAAGCGGATCACCTTCGTGATCCCTGGCACGGCCAGCGGCTTCGCCAACTCGGGGTGACGGGCAACGAACGCCTTCACGTCGGCCAGGGGAGCCGCCTGGCCGATCGAATCGGCGACGTCGATCGTGAAAAAATCACTCGACTTGAGAAACCGATCGACCGTCTCGAGGCGGATGTGGTCGGCATCGACGAACCACGGGTGCGGCCACTGTCGGGCCGCCACGGCCCGGACCGCCGCCGCCCGCACGCTCGCGGGCTCACTGCCGATGAACGAATGCTCACGGTTCGACTTGTTCCACACCGGGGCGACGACGACGCCCCGCGCCGCGAGCATTTCAAAGGCGGCGAGTTGCGCCTCGGCCTCGCGGGCGAAACGATCGCCGACCCCGAACGATAGCCTGGGAAGCAGTTTCATGCCGCCAGCATATCCCGCGTAGCGGATGGCTTGGAATGATGATTCTTGACCGTCGCATGACTATTCTTGACCTCAATGACTACGCCGCAGATCCACCCGTCGGGCCGACCACGCCAGCCTCTGCCGGCATTCGTCTCGCGGCAGGTCGTGACGGCCCGCCGCTACTTCCTCGACCTGCGGCCCGCCCACCGTGGGCCGCTCACGGTCGTGTGCGGCGGTGAGGAGCAGGTGCGGGGCGATTACCTCGTGGCCCGCGATGATTTTCCCTACTGTTGCGTCGAATTCGTCGCTGCCGGCCGGGGCACGCTCTCGCTCGACGGCAGCGTGACGCCGCTCGCCACCGGCTCCGTTTTTTCCTACGGCCCGGGCATCGCTCACGCCATTCACACCGACCGCCGGCATAGGCTGCGGAAATACTACGTCGATTTCGTGGGCCGCGACGCCGCGCGCCTGCTCCGCGCCGCCCGGCTCACTCCGGGAAGCCACGCGACCGTCGGGCGACCGCGTGAGATCCGGGCGATTTTCGACCTCCTCCAGCAGTGCGGCCTCGCCCACTCGACGCACAGCCAGGCCCTCTGCTCGCAGCTTGTCGGCGTGTTACTCACGAAGATCCAGGAGCTCGCACAGCCCGCCGACACACCCGACGGCATCGCCTTCTCGACATTCGTGCGGTTCCAGCAATTCTTGGCCAAGGATCGCGAGCGACTGATATCGGTCGAACAGGCTGCCGGTGAGTTTGGCATCTCGACAGCCTACGCCTGCCGCCTCTTCCGTCGCTACGGGACCACGAGCCCCTACCAGGAGCTCCTGCGCCAACGAATGACCCTCGCCGCCGACCTGCTCACGCACGAAGGCCTCCAGGTGCAACAGGCCGCCGCCCGCCTGGGCTTTACCGACCCCTCGCAATTCTCCCGCGCCTTCAAACGTGTCGCCGGAGTCTCCCCCAGCGCCTTCCAACGCCGTGCGTGAAGCCTGCTTTCTGAAAATGCCCACTAGTCCAACCCGGCTTAAGGCAGCCCCGTACCATCTCGCCGGACGTTCGGACCGTGGGTTCCGCGCCGGCTTCGGGCTCCCCATATCCCGTCGCCGGACGTTCGCCTCCGCCCTCCAGGCTTCGGCTCACTCGGATTTGCCTGCGCTGCGCCATCCATGGCTTC
>JBMLMS010000150.1:0-3802 GCA_049243925.1 Pirellulales bacterium | reverse complement strand
ATTCACGCACCACCTGGCGGTAGGCGAAGTTCGTGTAGCCGGCCATCGGGGCTTGCAGCACCGGCGGATCGACGACGACTGGGCCGATCGAGAGCGGCCGCACGGCGGGCACTGCGGCCGGGGTCGAGACCGTCATGGCACGATCGCCGGCGCACCCGGCACCGCAAGCGGCGGCGGCTGCACGCCGGCCGGTGGGATGAACACGGGCGGCGGCACCGCGGCGGCGGGCTGTGTCGGGGCCAGCGGCGGCTGGACCTCGGCCGTGGCTCCGGCGGTGACCACGACCGGCTGCTGACGCCACGGGATCGGGGTGCCGATGAGCATCGCCGCGAAGCGGTCGTCGGGCACCGAGAAATCCCCGACGGCCATCACGTATTCGGCGATCTCGTTGTTGTAGATCTGCACGTCGTCGATAAACGCCCGCTCCTGCCCGACGAGCCGTGCCTGAGCCGCCGCGACCGCCTCGATCGGCAGGTTTCCCTTGGCATGCTCGACCTCGGCGAGCGTGAACGCTTCTGCTGCGGCCCGCACGGCGGCGGCCCGGGCTTCGAGCGCCTCGTGCCGCGAGGGCAGCATGCGGTGGATCGCCCGCACCCGGCCGGTGGCCGCCCGGGCGGCGAAGATCGTGTCGAAGTGCGTCTGGTAGGCCGTGACGAGCGGTCGATCGACCGGCCACGGCAGAGGCTCGCCCACGGGGAGCCTGACGAGGTCGACGAGCTCCTGTTGTGCGGCGACGAGCGAAGCCTCGGCCTCGGCCCGCTCCGACCGCGCCTCGGCGGCGAGGGCATCGAGCACGGCGCGGTCGTGCCCCGCGGCTCCGGGGGCGACGAGATCCAGCCGTTCGACGGCCGCCGTAGCCTGCTTCAGCCGAGCGCATGCGGCGGCCACTTTCCAATAGGCCTGCGTGATCCACAGCCGACGGGTGCGATCGCCCGACCGCTCGAGTGCCTCGAGCAGGGGCAGCGGACGGTCTGGCGGGGGGCCGCCTTGGCCGCGAACTGCCGGCTCGAGCAACTCCCCGAGGAGCGTGGCGGCTTCCGACGCCTCGGGAGCGGGCGATGCATTGCTCGTGCTGGCAGGGGGCGACGCGGACGGTGGATCGACCACGACCGACACGGTGCCATCCGCAGCGATCTCGCGGGGGGCGGTGGCCGCGGCAGGGGAATCCTCCGCGCGCACGGGAGCATGGCCCACCATGAGGCAGATCGTGAGGGACACGACGAGACGCGAGCAAGGCTTCATATGGGGAGTCACGGCTGCCAGTAGGCTCACACAGGACGGCACGTCAGTCAACGCCAACCATGCGGCCCGTAGGACAGGCTTCAGCCTGTCATTCCTCATCTTGCCTCATCCGGCCTCGGGCTCCTCGGATCCCGTCGCCGGAGGTTCGCTACGTGTTGGATGGGCGCCGGCTCAACGGTAGGGGTAACCCCGAGCCTCCTTTACTCAGGAAGCCCGAGGCGTAAGCCGAGAGGATGCCCCGGCCGCACGACGCCACGTGTATTCCCTTCGGCTCACGCCTCGGGCTTTCTGAATGGGGAGCCCGCGCCGGCGCATCCCTCCGGGCCTGCGGCGGCTTACGCGAGGCTCGGCTGGATGCCGAGCCATCGCGGCTCGGGGCAACCTCGGCTTTGCCGTATATCGCGCCGGCGCATCCCTCCGGGCCTGCGGCGGCTTACGCGAGGCTCGGCTGGATGCCGAGCCATCGCGGCTCGGGGCAACCTCGGCTTGCCCCGCAGCCGCGGAAGCGAAAATCGGCAGGATGCCGATGTTTCGCGCTCAATTTAGCTCGCGGCGTCGAGATACGGATCTTGGCTCATTTGAATATGCGCCTCGGCCCGCTGACGCTCGACGTATTCCAAGAGCCGCCGCTGCCTGATGTGTCGCGCCTCGATCCGCTGCTGAGCCTGCTTGTAGATCCGCAGTGCCCGCTCCGACGCCGTGCCCACGAACGATTCGAGCCGCTTCACGACCCGTTTCGCACGGGCCGGGCCGAAGCCGCTCACGAGGATATCGTCGTCGAGCGACACATACTGCCGCCACGTGCCCGGGTCGCCCTGCCGGCCGCAGCGGCCAATCAGCTGCCGGTCGATCCGCGCCGAGTCGTGCAGTTCCGTGCAGATCACATGCAGCCCGCCGACGTCGTAGACACCCTCTCCGAGTTTGATGTCGGTGCCGCGGCCGGCCATGTTCGTCGACACGGTGATCTGGCCGCGCTGGCCCGCCTGCGAAACGATCTCGGCCTCACGCTCGACCTGCCGCGCGTTGAGCACGGTGTGGGGCAGCCCTGCCTCCGTGAGCATTCGCGAGAGGGTCTCCGACTTGTCGATCGATCGCGTGCCGATCAGCACCGGGCGGCCGAGGGCGTACATCTCCTGCACTTCGGTGACGATCCGCTGAAACTTGTCGGTGAGATCGGCGCAGATCACGGGCGGCAGCCGCTTGCGGACGGCCGGACGGTTGGTTGGCACCGTCGCCACCGCCACGTCGTAGGTGCGACTGATTTCGCCGGCGCTCGTGGCGATGGTGCCCGTCATGCCCGCGAGGTGCGGCCAGCGGGCGAAGAGATCCTGGATCGTGATCCGTGCGGCATGGCCCGAGGGCACGGTCACCTCGATGGATTCCTTCGCCTCGACCGCCTGATGGAGGCCGTCCCGCCAGGTGCGGCCCTCGGCCGAGCGGCCGGTGAATTCGTCGATGATCACGATCTTGTCGTCGCGCACCACGTACTGTCGGTCACGAATGTAAAACTGCCGCGCCTTGAGGGCCCGCTCGACGGCGTCGTAGAGTTCGAGCAGGCTCACGCCGTCGAGCAGCGGCGGCCGCTCGTGCGCCCGCACGCGGCTCCGCCCGCGTCCCAAGAGTTCGCAGGTCTGCTTCTGCACGTCGGCCTCGAAGTCTTCGTCGCGCTCGAGCGAGTCTGCAGCCGTGGCCGCAAAGCGAAAGATCGCCTCCTGCACCGCCTGCGTCTCGCCGGGCGGTGAGGCGATGATCAGCGGCGTGCGGGCCTCGTCGATGAGCACGTTGTCGGCCTCGTCGACGAGGGCAAACCAATACGGCCGCTGGAGGAGCTGCGACGTGGTCGAGGCGGCCCGCCCGGTGAGCATCGCCCCGAGATCGGCCCGCCCCTCCGCGATCTCGCGGTTCATGAGCCTGTCTTTGAGAAAGTCGAAGCCAAACTCCTTGGCGGTGCCGTACGTCACGTCGCAGGCGTAGGCCGCGCGCCGAGCGTCAAAATCCATCTCCGACTCGACGATCCCCACCGACAGCCCGAGCGCCTTGTAGATCGGCTCCATCCATTCGGCGTCCCGGCGGGCGAGGTAGTCATTCACGGTGGCCAGGTGCGCCCCCTTGCCGGCGAGCGAATACACGACGAGCGGCAGTGTGGCCACGAGCGTCTTGCCTTCGCCCGTCTGCATCTCGACGATCGCCCCGTGCACGAGGGCCACGCCGGCCAGGAGCTGCACGTCGTAGTGCCGCATCCCGATCGTGCGCCGGCCGGCCTCGCGCGTGGCGGCGAAGCTCTCGACGATCAGCGTGTCGATCGGTTCACCGGCCTTGGCCCGGTAGGAGAGCGACCGCGCCAGCCGCCGCAGGGCCGCGTCGCTCAAGGCCTCCATCTCGGCCGCGAGGTCGTCGACCTGCTCCACGACCTTCCACGTGGAGCTCGTGATCGCGGAGCGTTTGGGTTTGAGCCAGTCGAACATCGCGGCATCCGGAAAGGAGCCTTCACGATACCACGCGTGCGCCGGCTTCGGGCTCCCCATATCCCGTCGCCGGACGTTCGCTGCGGCCCTCGTGG
>JBMLMS010000149.1:0-7747 GCA_049243925.1 Pirellulales bacterium | reverse complement strand
GGGGAGGCGAGGGGTTACCCCTGCCGTTGAGACGGCGTATGTGACCAGCGGAGCCATGGATGGCGGAGCGCAGGCACATCCGAGTGAGTGAAGCCCAGGATGGGCGCAACGAACGTCCGGCGAGACGGTACGGGGTAACCCCGAGCCGGCGCGTACGAGAGATCACGTACCGCGGGCGAACTCGACGAAGGCGCGCACCATGGATCCCGTGCCGCCGCCGTCGATCCACGGCCGCGTCTTCTCCGCGAAGGCCGGGCCCGCGATGTCGACGTGGGTCCAGGGGATGCCGCCCACGAATCGCTCGAGGAACTTCGCCGCCGTGATCGCGCCGCCCCAGCGGCCTTCGCCCACGTTCTTGATGTCGGCGACCTCGCTTTTGATCTGGTCGTCGTAGTCGGCGTACATCGGCAGTTGCCAGACCGGCTCGCCCACCGAGCGGGCGGCGGCGGCGAGCGCGTCGCAGAGCGGCTGGTCGTTCGTGAACAGGCCGGCCACGTCGTAGCCCAGCGCTACCATGCAGGCGCCGGTGAGCGTGGCGGCGTCGATGATCTTCTTTGGCTGCAGCCCCTTCACCACATCGAGCACGTCGGCCAGCACGATCCGGCCTTCGGCGTCGGTGTTGTGGACCTCGATCGTGGTGCCGCTACGGGCCGTGATCACGTCGCCGAGCTTGTAGGCGGCCGGGCCGGTCATGTTCTCTGCGAGGCCCACGGCGGCCACAAGATGCACGGGCAACTTGAGGGCGGCGATCGTGGCGGCTGCCCCGAGCACCGCGGCGGCGCCGGCCATGTCGCATTTCATCGTGAGCATCGAGTCGGATGGCTTGAGCGACAGGCCGCCGGAATCGAACGTCACGCCCTTGCCGACGAGGGCCAGGTCGGGCGTGTCGTCGGTCCGACCGGGGCCGCGGTAGCGGAGGACGACGAGCCGCGGTGGGCGATGGCTGCCGCGGCCGACGGCGAGAATGGCATTGCAGCGTTCGCGGGCCAGTTGATCCTCGTCCCAGATCTCGATTTCCATGCCGGTGCGGCCGGCGACCGACGCCGCCTCTTCGGCGAACGTCTGCGGATACATGTCGTCGGGCGCCGTGTTGACGAGCCGGCGTGCGAGATTCACGCCATCGCCGAGCAGAATGCCGCGATCGACCGCCTCGGGCGGAGCGCCGACCCAGACGGTGGTGCCGAACCGCGTGCGTTTCTTGTCGCTGCGGTAGAGATCCTGGCCGACCATGCCCACCACGCCGCCCGCGACGGCCTGCTCGATCTGCCGCGTGCTCCATGCGCCGTCGGCCACGAGGGCTACCCGCGCGCGGGGTTTCCCGGAGAGGTGGCGGGTGGCCGTGGCGGCGGCCCTGTAGAGCGTGCCGGCATCGAGCTCCTCGCGCTTGCCGAGGCCCACGACAACGAGCTGCGGCACGCGGAGGCCGGGAGGAGCCAGCAGGGGTACACACTCGTTGCGGTTGCCGGTGATCTCTCCGGCCGCCACGAGCCGGCCCACGAGACCGCCGGTGGCACGGTCGATGTCGGCGCACACGCCGGTGCCGACGCCGCCTGCGGTGAGAAACAGCACGAGTGCGTCGGCCTCGATGGCTTCGGCACGGGCGGCCGGGTCGGCGACGACGGTGCGGACGCCGCGCAGCAATTCGAATTCAGGGGTCATGGACGGGCCTCACAGGAAGCATGATCAGACGGATGCCGCGTGTTGTACCGTTTTTTCGTGCGGCAGACAGCCCGGGCCGAGCCACGGCGCGAGCACGGTGAGAAGCACAGGCAGCACCACGAGATTGCCCACGAGCCCGCCGACGAGCGTGAGGCAGGAGAGCGCGCCGAACGATACGGTGGGGATGAAGCCGCTCGTCGTGAGCGCGAGGAATCCGACCACGAGCGCGAGCGTGGAAAAGACCATCGCCCGCCCGGCGGTCTGATGGGCCGTCTCGAGCGCGGCCGAGAATGCGTGGCCGTCGTGGAGGCGGCGCCGGAAGGCGGCGATGTAGTGGATCGAGCTGTCGACGGAGAGACCCATCGACACGGCCGCGATCATGGCCGTGCCCATGTTGACGCGTTCGCCGGCCCAGCCGAGGAGCCCGAGCACCACGAAGATCGGCAGCGCGTTGGGCACGAGGGCCACCGTGGCCAGAAGCCAGCTACGAAATCCGACCGCCAGGAGCGCGAAGATTCCGAGGGCCGCCAGCAGAAACGTGAACCACTGATCCGCGAGCATCCGGTCGATGAGCTGCGCGAGCAACACGAAAAAGCCCGTCACCTCGCCCCCTGCAGCGCCGGCCGTGGCCGGAAACTCCTCCCCCACGATTCTCCGCACCGTCTCGATGATCGCCCGCTTGTCGGCTGCCGGCTGCCGCTCACGGGCCCGCAGCATCACCCTGAGCCACGTCGAGCCATCGTCGGGGTCACGGCCGATGAGTGCGCGGCCGAGCTGGGGCAGCTGTTCTTCGAGCAGCCGGATCGCACCGGCCACGAGCCAGTTGCCCACTTTCGTCTCTTCCAGCCTGTCGAGGGAGATCGGCGAGATCGCGGCGAGTACGTCGGCCACACTCATCACTTTTGTGAGGGCGGGCGTCGCCTCCCCCGCGGCATCGACGATGGTCACTTCGTCGCGCAGCCGATGCTCCAGCCGCGCCACGCCGGCGAGCGTGGTGCCGTCGATCGGCTCGACGGCAGGCACGAGCACGTCCCAGACACCCGCTCCCCCGAGCCGCGACTCGATCATGTCGTACGACGACACGATCGGGCTCGACCGGCGAAAATTGCGGGTGAAATCGGTCTCGACCTCGAGCCAGCGCATGCCGGCGACGGCGGCCGCGACCACCGCCGTCGAGATGGCGAGTGTCAGGCCCGGGCGGCGCACGATCCGTTTCACGAGGCCGTCGAGGCCGAGCTCGAGCACGCCCTCGCCCCAGGCCCGGCGTGGGTCGGCGTCGAACCTGCCGGCCAGAGCCAGAAAGGGCACGGTGAGCGCAGCGGCCACGAGCACCATCACCGCGCCCACGGCAGTCATCACGCCGAAGTCGTGCACCGGCCCCACGCGGCTGAAGATCAACGAGCCGAAGCCGATCACGTCGGTGACGATCGCGCCCACGACGGGCCAGAAGAGCAGGGCGATCGCCTCGCGAAGCGCGGCCTCGGGCTCGAGCCCCAGATCTCGCTGGCGGCGATACTCCACGATCACGTGCACCACCGTCGCGATGGCCACCACGGTGACCATCGCCGAGAGCATCGTCGAAACCATCGTGAGCTTGAGCCCGAGCACGGCGAGCACGCCGCGGGTGCTCCAGAGCGCGAGCAGGACGACGGCCATCGGCACGACGAGCCAGCGCACGCTGCGAAAGCAGACGAGCAGGACGAGCCCGGCGAGCAGCCCTGCGCTCGTGCCGAGGAGGTTGCCATCGCGTTCGAGCATCGCGAAGCCGTCGCGCAGCATCACCGGCTCACCGGCGACGGTGCCGCCCGGAAGCTCACCGACGATCGCCCGAATGCGGTCGATCGCATCGGCCCGCGAGGCCGCCTGTGCGCGGGCCGTCGCTCGCGAGGTATCGCCCGGCACGGCGGCCGGTGCGGCGGCCGGCGGCTGGAGCACGCAGGCGATCGCCGCCGTGCGGTGGTCGGCGCCCAGCGTGTAGCCTTCCATGAGCTTCACGAGCTTGCGGGCCGTGGGGCTCTCGTCGATCGCGATGATGCGTGGTCCCAGCGGCGTGCTCGCCAGGCTCGTGGCGGAGGCCACGCCAGGCGTCGATTCGCAGGCGTCGGTCACCTGCCGCAGCCGCTCGATCCCTGCCGGAGTGAACAGATCTGGGGCGTCGTAGGCCGCGAGCACGACCTCGCTCGACCCGAATGCCCGCGCCATGCGCCGGTAGGGAACGAGCGCCGGATCGGCCCGATCGAACATCGTGTCGATCGACCTGGCGAACTCGAGGTGCCGCGATCGTTCCACGCCGACCGCCGCCAACGCGAGTGCCACGACGGCGAGCCAGCGCCGATGTGCGATCAGCCAGTGGGCGATCTGGTCACGAATGGGGAGCATGGGGCTCCTGGCGCGACCGGATGAAGCCTGGCATGGTGGGGTGGCTGCGGGAGTGATGGCGGACCGCGCGAGAAAGTGGGAGGTCTGGGCCTGCATCCGCTCCTGCAGGAAAGACTGCCGCAGCCCGTATCTTACCGCGGCTCGCGCTGATTCATAACCCCAGAGCCCGCAAGGCTTACGGGCATGTTTCGTCGAACCCCTCTGCCTTGACCCATGAATTTCGTCGCCTTTATAGTCCCGCGCTTTTTGTTCCCGACCACCACCGGTCATCCACCTCGCAGATCCCGCGCTTGCACTTTCGCGACGAGCATTTCGCGCCCGCGCCGCGCCGGCCGTTCGGCCTGCCGTTCGTGATCGCGCTGCGCCTTGTGGTCGGTGTCGCCATCACGGTGGCGGGCGTCGCCGGCGGGAATGCTGACGAGGCAGCGACGCCGACGGTCGGCGATTCCGCATCCGCCGGAGTGTTGGCGGCGATCCCGGCCCGGGGCCTCGCGGCAGCCGTCGCCGAGGCCGGCCGCATCGAGGTGCCCACGGTCGATCCGGGCGAGCGGCTCTCGATCCGCGCGACGCAGGCGGCGCGCTGGACGGAAGGCTCCTACGACGTCTGGCATCTGACCGGCGGCGTCACGATCGCACAGGGTGCGACCGAGGCCAAGAGCCACGAAGCCGTGGTGTGGATCGAGCAGGAGGGCGTGATTCCCGAAGCTGCCGACGAGGCCGAGCCCGCTCCGCGCCCGCGCGGGCTGCTCGTGCGCATGGCGGGCGATGTCACGGTCACGTCGGCGCCAACCGCGGGCGCCGCGCCCGTGTCGACGGTGCGCGGCAGTCGGTGGACGGGCCGCTTTTGGACGCTTCGTGATCCCGCACTCGACTTCACGAGCGTCGTGCCAGCGACAGGCACCCCCGCCATCTACGACGCGCCTGCCGAAGCGGGCGTGCAGCCGGCCATCCACGAAGGCAGCACGGAAGGCGATGCGATCCAGCTGACGGCGGCCGAGCAGCCGGCGGGCGGTGCCGCACAGTCGGGCGTCGTCCACGCCGAGGGCGGCGTCGCCCCGGCCCAGTTCAGCGAGTTCGGTGCGCCCGCCGCGCCGCAGGTGCAATCAGCCACGGCTGCACGCCGGCTGCGGGCATTTCCCCGGTCGAGCGTGCCGCTCAACGTGCGCTGGTTTCCGAGCCCCGCGGGCGGCGAGTGGATCGCCGTGATCACCTCGGGCGTGAATCTCGTGATCGATGGCGTCGATCCCGCCGGGCCGCTCGACATTTCGGCCGACCGGCTCGTGATCTGGACCCGCAGCCAGGGGCAGCCCGATCTCGACGGCAGCGGCGCGCAGTCGGCCGACACGCCGCTCGAACTCTACATGGAGGGCAACGTCGTCTTCCGTCAGGGGCAGCGGGTCGTCGAGGCCGTGGGCATGTTTTACGACGTGCCGCGATCGAGCGGCGTGATCACCGGGGCTACGGTGCTGACCCCGGTCGACAACTACTCGGGCGTCGTCCGGCTGCGGGCCGACGTGCTCCGCCAGGTCGATCGGAGCCGCTTCGTGGCCCAGCGCACCGGGCTCACCTCGAGCCGGATGGGCGTGCCGACGTGGGAGTTTCGCTCACGCGAGCTCGAGTTCACCGACGAGCAGGTGCCCCTGCCGGGTCCGTTCGGCCAGCCCTCGATCGACCCCGCCACGGGTGAGCCGGCGATCGAGCACCAGCAGTTCATCACCAGCCGCGGCAACACCGTGACGCTCGGCGGCGTGCCCGTGCTCTGGTGGCCCGTGCTCGCGACCAACGCCAAGAAGCCGACGTTCTACATCAACGACTTTCAGCTCAAGAACGACCAGATCTTCGGCACGCAGATCCTCACGAGCTGGGATGCGTTTCAAGTGTTCGGCTGGCAGCGGCCGCCCGACGGCGTCGACTGGGATTTCGACATCGACTACCTGAGCCTCCGCGGCCCGGGCGGCGGCACGTCGCTGCTCTACAACCGCCCCGACTTCCTCTGGCTCGGCACGCCGGCCAGCGGCATCCTCGACGCTTGGATCATCGGCGACGTGGGCCGCGACAACGTCGGTTTGAACCGGCGCGATCTCACCTACCCGGGCTTCCCGAGCCGCACATTCCGCGGCCGCTCGTTCTGGCGGCATCGACAGGATATCGGGGCCGGCTGGCAGGCCCGTGGCACGGCCGGCTGGATTAGCGACATGAACTTCCTCGAACAGTATTACGAGGCGGAGTGGGAGGAAGGCTACGAGCAGCGGACCTGGCTCGACCTGCGCCGCCCGATCGACAACCGCGAGCTCCGCCTGCTCACGAGCGTGCGCGTCAATCCATTCTTTACGCAGACCGAATGGTGGCCACGGCTCGACCACTATTACATGGGCCAGCCGCTACTCCGTGACTCCGTCACGTGGTATGAGCATTCGAACGTCGCTTACGCGCGGCAGAGCCTGCCGGAAACGCCGACGCTGGGCACGAGCAACAGCCAGACCAACGGCTACTGGACGACGCTCCCTTACGAAAACAATGTCATTGGCCAGCGGCTCGCTACGCGGCACGAGCTCGACCTGCCGTTTCAGGCCGGGCCGGTGAAGCTCGTGCCCTATGCGCTCGGCGAGCTCGCAAACTGGGGGCAGGATCTCTCCCAGAGCCCGATCAATAGGGCCTATGGCCAAGTGGGCATCCGTTCGAGCCTGCCGATGTGGTCGGCCGACAATACGGTGGAGAGCCAACTCTGGAACGTGCACGGGCTCGCGCACAAGGTGGTATTCGAGGCAGAGTTCGCCTACACCGACTCCACCCAGGACATCTCGCAGTTCCCGCTCTACGATCAGATCGACGACGACACGATCAATCAATACCGCCGCAACATCCCCTACTGGGACTACGGCGCGATCCCCGGCCAGCCGATCCCGCTCGGCTCGCCGTTCATCTTCGGCCCCGACGGGAAGTACGACCCGCGGTATTACGCCGTCCGCCGCGGCATGGGCAGCTGGGTGACCGGCCCGACCGAGATCGCCAACGACCTCTCGGTGTTCCGCCTCGCCGCCCGGCAGCGCTGGCAGACGAAGCGCGGCCCGATGGGCAACCGCCGGATCATCGACTGGATCGTGTTCGACGTCGACGGCGAACTGTTCCCCGTCTCGGGCCAAAACTTCGGCCAGGCCATGGGGCTCTGGCAGTACGACTTCCGCTGGCACGTGGGCGACCGCACCACCGTGCTCTCGTCGGCCGACGTCGATTTCTTCTCGGGCGGCCAGCAGCTCTTCACCGTGGGCGCGCTCCTGAACCGCACGCCCCGCGGCAGCTTCTACCTCGGCTTCAACGAGTTCGGCGGGCCGATCCAGGCGAGCGTGCTCACCGGCTCCTACACCTACCGCATGAGCCCGAAATGGGCGAGCACGTTCGGCACCGCCCTCGACCTCCGCGGTGCGAACATCGGCCAAAACTTCCAGCTCACGCGGATCGGCGAATCCTTCCTGATGACGTTCGGCTTCAACGTCGACTACAGCCGCAACAACGTGGGCGTGACGTTCAACCTCGAGCCGCGCTTCCTCTCGCGCACACAGTTCGCGAGCCGCACGGGCCTCGACGTCCCCGTCGCCGGCGCCTACGGCTTGGAGTAGGACAGGCTTCAGCCTGTCGCTGCCTCGATCGACGTGTCCGCGCCGGCTCGGGGTTACCCCGTACCGTCTCGCCGGACGTTCGCCTCCGCCCT
>JBMLMS010000148.1:0-1093 GCA_049243925.1 Pirellulales bacterium | reverse complement strand
GCGCCACCTCGCCCGCACCGCGGGCCATCGCCAGAATGAGCCCCGTCATGATGCCCGGCAGCGCCCGCGGAAGCACGATCCGGCGGATCGTCTGCCATTTGCCGGCCCCGCAGGCGTAGGAGCCCTCCCGCATCGAGTTGGGCACCGCGGAGAGCGCCTCTTCGGTGGCCACGATCACCACCGGCAGCGTGAGCAGGGCGAGCGTGAGCGACGCCCAGAGGAGGCCGCCGGTGCCGAACGTCGGCTGATTGTCGGCGACGAGCGCCGAGCGAAAGAACACTTCGTCGATGCCGGCACCGAACACGTAGCAGAAGAAGCCGAGGCCGAACGCGCCATACACGATGCTGGGCACGCCGGCGAGATTGTTGATCGCGATCCGCACGGCCGTGGTGACCGGGCCCCGCGACGCGTATTCTCGCAAATAGAGGGCTGCGAGCATGCCGAACGGTGCGACGAGAAGCGCCATGATCAGTGTCATGGCCACGGTGCCCCAGATCGCCGGAAACACGCCGCCGGCACTGTTGGCCTCGCGCGGATCGTCGGTGAGAAACTCCCACCAGCGTCCGAGATACACGCCGAGCTTGCCCATGGTCGACAGGCGATTCGGCTGCCAGGCCCGCACGATCTGCTCGAGCGGAAGCACCCGTTTTTCCCCGCCCGCCGCCTCGAATTCGAACCCCCAGCCGGCGTTTTCTTCGCGCAGTTGCGCAGTCTCCGCATCGAGCAGGGCGGACCGTTCGTGCACGCGGGCGGTGACCGCCTGCTCCTCCCGCACCGCAGCTTCATACGCAACGCTGTCACGACCCGATCGGAGGTCGGCTTGCACGACCCCCAGCCGCGCTGCACGCAATTGCCGCTGCAGGACGCCGCGGTCGTGACGATCGATCCGCAAGGCCTCGCGCACGCGTCGGCGCACCGCCGGCTGGATCCGTTCGAACTCCCGCCACGCCAGTTCGGCGCCCTCGGCCACGGTCTTGTCGCCGTGCACGAGCCGCAGCGGGAGGCCGTGGAATCGCCCCCCTTCCAGCCGCTCTATGGCCGTGGCCCACTCCGGCTGCACGGTGCGAGCCACGCGGGGATCGTCAAACCATTC
>JBMLMS010000147.1:0-1356 GCA_049243925.1 Pirellulales bacterium | reverse complement strand
TCTTCATCGTCTTGATGGGGTTGTATTGATAGTGGCCGGGCGCCGCGGGGCAGGCGAAGTTGTAGATCTCGTCGACCTCGAGCCAGAGCGGGTGGATGACGTCGTGCCGGAGGAGCTCGAAATTGCCGCAGCCGAGCAGGTGGGCGACGTTCGTCTTCTGGCTCGTGAAGAAGTTGTCGACGCAGATCACGTCGTGCCCCATCTCCACGAGACGGTCGCAGAGATGGCTGCCGAGAAAGCCGGCGCCGCCGGTGACGAGGATCCGCTTGATGGATGGCATAGGCGAGACGCTTTCCCCTGGGAACGAGTCGTGATAGTGTACCCGCATGTCTGGTGAAGTCACCCGCCGCACCGTCCTCGCGTCAGCCGCCGGCATCGCCGCCGCGGTTCCGCAGGTTCACATCGCACACGCCTTGCAAGGAGACTCTTCGATGAAGGGCCGGATCAAGCAGTCGCTCGTCTATTGGTGCTACGGAATCACCGGCGACAAGTGGGACATCGAGAAGATGTGCCAGGTGGCGAAGGATCTCGGCTGCAAGTCGATCGAACTCGCCGATCCGAAAGATTGGCCGACGCTCAAGAAGCATGGCCTCATCTGCGCGCTCTCTCCCAACGGCATGCCCGGAGCGCCCTTCATGAAGGGCTTCAACAACCCCGCCTACCAGCCCGAGGTGATCGCCCGCACGACGGAGATGATCGACGCCTCGGCCGCGGCCGGCTTCCCGAGCGTGATCGCCTTCACGGGCTACAAATACCGCGACGCCGAGAATCCGAAGAGCGGCGAGATCTCGCTCGAGGAAGGCGCCGACAACTGCGTGAAGGGCCTCAAGCAGATCGCCAGCCACGCCGAGAAGAAGGGCGTGACCCTGTGCCTCGAGCACTTGAACACCCGCGACGACTCGCACCCCATGAAGGGCCACCCTGGCTACCAGGGCGACGACTGCGACTACGTGGCGAACATCGTGCGGCGGGTGGGCTCGCCCCGCGTGAAGATGCTCTTCGACTTCTATCACGTGCAGGTGATGAACGGCGATCTGATGCGGCGCGTGGAGCAGTGCAAGGATGTGATCGGCCACATCCACACCGCCGGCTGCCCGGGCCGCGGCGAACTCGACGACGCGCAGGAGATCAACTATCCGCCCCTGATGCGGAAACTGCTCGACATCGGCTACGAGGGCTACGTGGGGCAGGAGTTCATCCCCACCCGCGACGCCCTCGCCGGCCTCAAGCAGGCCGTCGCCCTCTGCGACGTGTAAATATACGCCCGCCGGGCCATCCATGGCCCCGGCGGGCTTGGTTTACACCAGCCGAAGGCGCTCTGAGGAAGCCCGAGGCGTGAGCCGAGAGGATGCCCGC
>JBMLMS010000146.1:0-3117 GCA_049243925.1 Pirellulales bacterium | reverse complement strand
ACCCACTGCCGCACGGGCACCGGGGGAATGACGCGGTCGACGAGATGCGCAGCTGCCTGACCGCCGACTGCAAGAGCGTGGCGACATTGCCAAGGCAGAGCGACCGCGGCAGGTCGGTCCAGTGACCGGTCTGCTTGAGAAACCGGGTGGTCCAGGAGCCGAACGGGCCGAAGAGCAGCTGCCGCCGGCCGTCGAGCCTGCGGACGTCGAGATGGGGCGCTCCCAGGCTCGGCGACGAGGGGGGCGTGGCGCCATAGACCTTCGCATCGTGGCGGGCGGCGATGATGGGATCGTCGCAGACGAGCCACTGCCCGCCGATCGGAAAACCGCCGAGCCCCGAGACCTCCGCCAGGCCGGTCGATTGCAGCAGCGGCAAGCTGCCGCCGCCGGCGCCCACGAACACAAACTTCGCCCGATGGACGAGCCGCTCTCCGCGTCCCGCGCCCGGAGCAGTTCGACGTCGTCAGCCCCCTTCACGAAGCAGATGTGCGGCACGGCGTGGATGAAGTCGGCCGTGGGCCCGGCCGATCTTCACGCTGCCGTCGGGCTCGCGGGTGGGCGTGTAGCTGAGTTCACAGAGGCCGGCGTGGCCGGTGCCGGCGTTGTTCCAGCCATCCGACGCCTCCCGGGCAAGTTCGGGCGTCACCTCGAACACCCGGATCGAGAGCCGCGGATCGAGCCCCTTGAGGAGTGCGCACAGGCTCGCCGACATGATCCCGCTGCCGATGAGCACGACGTCGGACGATCCGGCGACGGCGGTGTTCGGCGACAGGTTCATGCACGCATGCGACGAAAGGCGATCGAGGTGTCGACATCCTACAGGCATGACCGACGCTTTCGCAACGCCCCGCAGTCCCTCCATGCAAGCCTTCTCGGCGCGAAAGGTGCGGCCCCTGTGGCGGCACGTTTTCAACGCGTCGAATGGAGCTCTGAGACAGCTTCACGAGCGGGTTTGACCTGCCTCGCCGTCACCGCAACTGGGCCAGCATGCTTCGCGCGGCACCGCCGAGCAGCATCATGTCGACGCCGCAGGCGATCAGCGTGAAGCCCCGGCCCATCCAGCCGCTGACCGATTCCGGCGCGACACCGAAGATTCCCAGCGGCAGGCCGCGGCCATGCACCACATCGCGGATGCGCGAGATCGCCTGCACCACCTCGGGATCGGCCACCTGTCCTGGCTTGCCCATGCTCAGCGAGAGATCGAACGGTCCCACGAAGATCGCGTCGACTCCCGGCGTGGCGGTGATTTCCTCGATATTGGCGACGGCGTCCCGGTGCTCGGCCTGCAGGATCACGGCGGTCTCTTCGTTGGCATGGGCGACATAGTCGGCGATCGCATAGCCATAGCCCAATGCCCGTGCAGTGCCCACGCCGCGAGCCCCCTGCGGCGGATACTTCGCCCGCTCGACGATGGTGCGGGCCTGGGCGGCCGTGTTCACCAGCGGCGCAAGGATACCCCCGGCGCCGCCGTCGAGCGCCTGCTTGATCCAGAATTCGTCGTGCGCCGGCACGCGGACCACGCATGGCGTGCGGCGCGCGGCGATCATCAGCCGCTGCAAGTGGCCGGGCGAGATGGGCGAGTGTTCGCCGTCGAGGAACAGCCAGTCGAAGCCGACCTCGTCGAGCACTTCGACCACCTCCGGCGAGTTGATCGTGACGATCGGCCCGATGAGCGTGTCGCCTCGACGCAGGCGGGTGCGGAAGCTGTCTGTCATGATTGCCGTCCTGGGTACGAACCTATGTGCCGTCCTGATTGATTCCCGTGTCTGGATTCCCGCTTCTGGATTCCCGAGCCGGGCCGCCGAGATGGAATGCCCGGCCCTTGCCGGGCGGAGCCATCACCTCGCATGCCGCACCAGATGCCGAGGGAGTTCCTCGATCCGATCGCAGCCCACCTGATCCATCACCTGCTTGAGTTGGGTCTTGAGGATGGAGATCGTGTGCCGTCCGCCTGTCTTCCCAAGCGCGGCCACGCCATACATGAACCCGCGGCCCAGAAATATAAACTCCGCGCCACTGGCGAGCACCCTCGCGATGTCGGGGCCGGAACGGATTCCGCTGTCGAACAGGATCTTGATCTGTCCGGCAAACCGTCGCACGATCGGCACGAGGGCGTGGATCGCCGACTGGCCCGCGTCGAGTTGGCGGCCACCGTGGTTCGAAACGATGACGCCATCGAGCCCGAGCCTGACGGCCACCTCGGCATCCTCCTCGGTAGCCACCCCCTTGAGCACGAGTTTTCCCTGCCAACGGTCGCGGATCGTGGCGAGCATCTCCGCCGAGAGCCTTCCGGAAAACGTCTCATTCATGAACAGGCTGAGATGCTTCATGTCGAGGTTCGCCGGCATGTATTTCTTCAACGTGGCAAACATGGGCTGGCCATGACGCAGCGTCTGCACGGCCCACGCGGGACTGCCCGCCATTTCCAGGAGGCTCCGCACGCTGATCGCCGGCGGCACCGCCAGCCCGTTGCGGATGTCGTGGTAGCGGAAGCCAAACGTGGGGACGTCTGCCAGGATCACCAAGACCCGACAGCCGGCCGCCGCGGCACGGTCGAGAATGTCGTTCCGCATGGCGGGGTCGACGGGATTGTAGAGCTGAAACCAGAACTCGCCGCCGGTGATCGCGCCGATGCGCTCGATGCTCGCGGTGCTGCACGTGCTGAGGATGAAGGGCAGGTTGTCGGCCACGGCGGCCTGGGCGAGCACCTCCGGAGCGCCCGGCCAGATCAGCCCCTGCAGGCCGATCGGCGCCATGCCGAAGGGGGCGTCGTACACGTGGCCAAACAGCTCGGTCCTGAGCGTCGACTCGCCATGCTGCCCCAGGTACGACGGCCGCAGTTCCACCTCGCGGATCTCGTCGGTGTTTTTCCGCAGGTTGACGTGCTCGTTGCAGCCGCCGTCAAGAAATTCAAAGATGAACCGTGGCACGCGTTGCCGGGCGCGGGCCCGCAGGTCGTCGATCGACGGATAGCGGGAATCGTAGGGAACGTCCAATGCAAGCTCTGTCCAGATTCCTGCAGGCGACCGCCGGCGGCGGAGGCAAAGGTTACACCTCGCTCAAAGGATAGGTCGGCCAATGGCACTTCGGCAAGCGACGGCCGAGCGGGGCGGATCA
>JBMLMS010000145.1:0-5743 GCA_049243925.1 Pirellulales bacterium | reverse complement strand
GCCGAGGGCGCCGATGAACTCGTGTTCCTGGATATCACGGCCAGTCACGAGGGCCGCGCGATCATGCTCGATGTGGTACGGCGGGTGGCCGAGACGATCTTCATGCCGTTCACCGTCGGCGGCGGCATCCGCACCCTTGCCGACGCCTGCGAGCTCGTGCAGGCGGGCGCCGAGAAGGTGAGCATCAACTCCGCGGCGGTGCGCACGCCCGCGCTCGTGTCGCAGGTGGCCGCCCGGCTCGGGAGCTGCGCCACGGTGGTGAACATCGACCCCAAGCGGGTGGTGCGCGACGGCCGCGAGATCTGGGAGGTGTTCGTGAGCGGCGGCCGCGAGCCCACCGGCCTCGAGGCGGTGGCCTGGGCGAGGCGTGTCGAGGAACTCGGCGCCGGGGAGATCGTGCTCACCTGCATGGATCGCGACGGCACCCGCGACGGCTACGATCTCGAGATCACCGCGGCCGTCAGCCGGGCCGTGGGTATTCCCGTGGTCGCCAGCGGCGGGGCGGGTCGCGCGGAGCACCTCGCCGAGGCGATCGAGACAGGCGGGGCGGATGCGGCGCTAGCCGCTGGTATCTTCCACTTCGGGGAGTGTACGATCCGGGAAGTGAAGGAACTTTTTCTGCGGCGGGGCATCCCCGTCCGCCCACCGGCGGGCTCGTGACGCCGGCCACGATGTCGGCAGATGCCATGGCCACCATCGACACGACCCCCTCCGAGCCCGCCCCAGCGTCGCTGAGGTCAGCGGGAGCACGGCCGCCCCTCGAGGTCGACAGGCTGTTCGAGGCGCTCGTGAAGCTCTCGGGCAGCGACCTACATCTGAAGGTCGGCCAGCCACCATTCATGCGGGTGAAGGGAGCCCTCCAGCCGCTCAAGGCGCCCCGGATCGACGACGAGCAGATGCGAAAGCTCTGCCTGCCGATGCTCGACGAGCGGCAGCGGAAGATCCTCGACAACGACGGCGGCTGCGACTTCGCCCACACATGTGTCGTCGACGGCGTGAAGTGGCGGTTCCGCGTGAACCTCCTCTACCAGCAGGGGGCGCTCGGCATGGTCGCCCGCCGCGTCAACAACACGATCCCCGACTTCAAGGGGCTCTTCCTGCCACAGTCGATCGAGAGGCTCTGCCAGCTCGACCAGGGCATGGTCTTGCTCGCCGGCGTCACTGGCTCCGGCAAGAGCACCACGATCGGCTCGATGCTCAACTACATCAACCAAAACTACCGCAAGCACATCCTCACGCTCGAGGATCCGATCGAGTTCGTGTTCACCGAAGACAAGTGCCTGATCAACCAGCGCGAGATCGGCACCGACGTAAAGAACTTCGAGATCGGCATGAAGCACGCCGTGCGCGAGGACCCCGACATCATCCTCGTGGGCGAGCTGCGCGACGTGGAGACCTTCAAGACGGCGATCCACGCCGCCGAAACGGGCCATCTTGTGTTCGGCACGATCCATGCCGCCAGCGCCCCGAGTTGCATCACCCGCATCCTCGATCTTTTTCCACAAGAAGAGCACGCCGCCATCCGCAGCGCGATCGCCTTCAACATGAAGGGCATCGTGGCCCAGAAGCTGCTCAAGTCGATCCGGCCGGGGGTGAGCCGCGTGCCGGTGGTCGAGATCATGTTTTTCGACGTGCTCGTGCGGAAGTACGTGCTCGAGGGGCAAGACCATCTCCTTGCCGACCACATCAAGAAGTCGGCGCTCGACGGCATGCAGGACTTCACGATCAGCCTCAAGAGCCTCATCGACCAGGGGCTCATCGACCGCCAGGATGCCCTCGATATCGCGCCCAACCGCGAGGCGCTGATGATGGCCCTCAAGGGCATCGGAGTCATTTGATGGCGTGCCGGCAGGAGCCGCGGCCTCCACACGGGCCGCCATGGAGGGCATTCGGGCTCGCGGTTCTGCTCGCCTGTGCGACGGTGATGGCGGTTTCCCGTGGCGCGGATGCGCAGCCGCCGGACGCAGACGCCGCCCGGCCCAAGATGGAGGCGGTCGATCCGAACGCCCCGCCCCCACCGCCCGCGGTCGAGGAGCCGGCCCCGGCCCCGCGGGTTCCGGCCGGCAGTCTCGCGATTCTGTCGAGCCTGGTCTGGTGGCTGCTCGTGCTCGGCTGGCTGGCCACGACCGGCTGGGCGGCCCGCGACGAACAGCGGGCGAAATCCTTCGAGGTGCTCTGGCTGCCGATCCTCACGGTGCCCTTCTTCGTGCTCGCGCTCGGCGCCTGGTGGCTGCCCTGGTCGGTAGCGGCATGCGGGCTCACGGCCGTCGCCTGGCTCGGATCGTTCGTTGCGTATGGCCTCGCCCGCGACGCGAAGCTCAAGCCCGATCAGCGAATCCTTTCGCTGCGGAATGCTTTTTATGCAGGAGCGCGACAGGCCCAGCCGCTGCTCAAACGCATGGGCATCAAACTCGATCTCGAAAGCCGTTCGCTGGCCGACTCACTCCCCGACATCACGATCCTCGCCGTGCCGCCCGACGGTGCCGCCGCGCCCCAGGCGCTCCTCGAACAGGCGCAGGCCCAGCCCGGCTTCGACGTGTTTCGGGAGCTCATGCAGCGATCCGTCGCGATGCGGGTGTCCCAGGTGCTCGTCGAGATCGACCAGCAGGGGGGCAAGGTGCGGCAGAAGATCGACGGCATCTGGCAGCCGGCACGGCAGATCGTGAAACAGCGGCAGGGCCTCAAGGTCGTCGATGTCTGGGAGGAGTCGGATCCACTCGACCGCGAGACGACGGCGGGGTTCGTCGCGGCGGTCAGGGCCCTGTGCGGCATGCCGCCGAAGCCGGCGAAGAGGCAGGGCGGCAGGTTCCAGATCGGCGTCGAGAAGAAATCGATTCCCTGCACCGTCGCACTCGAGGCGGCCGAGACGGGGATGCGGCTCGCCATCGAGTTCGACCTGCCCCCGCCGGTGTTCAAGTCGCTCGCTGGTCTCGGCATGGCCGAGCCCGTTGCCGCCAAGGTGCAGCAAGCGCTCACGCTCGAACACGGGCTCGTGGTCGTGTCGGCGCCGCCCGGCGAGGGGCTCACCACCACCTTCACGCAGGTCGTGCTCACGGCCGATCGACTACTCCGTGATTTTGTGATCCTCGAAGATGCCGGGGCACCGATCAAGGACATCCAAAACGTGAAGCCGTTCCGCTGGGGCGGCCCTGAGAAGCTGGCCCCGCTGGCCGTGCTCGAAACGGCCATGCGCGGGTATCCCACGGCCGTGGTCGTGCCCGACCTGCGCGACAAGGCGCTGGCCGCCGAGCTCGCCCGGCTCGCGGGTGAACTGCTCGTGATCGTGGGTGTGCAGGCGAGCGATGCCGTGCAGGCGATCGAGAAGATGCTCGCGCTCGGCATGCCGCCCGACGGGCTCGCCACGTCGCTCCGGGCAGCCACCTGCCAGCGGCTCATCCGCCGACTCTGCCCTAAATGCTCCGAAGGCTACCAGCCAGCGGCCGAGCTGCTCGCGAAACTCAGGCTGCCCGCGGTGGAGGCGCTGACGTTTAAGAAGGCGACCGCCCTCGGCTGCCCCGCATGCAGCGGCACGGGGCATCTCGGTCGCGGCGCGATCTTCGAGCTGGCCGCCGGGCCGACGGTGGCCAAGGCGGTCGCCGCCAAGGTCGACCGTTCGACGCTCGTGAAGGCGGCCGTTCGCGATGGCATGCAGCGGTTTACCGAGGCCGGGATCGCGATGGTCGTGGCGGGCACGACGTCGCTCGACGAGCTACAGCGCGTGCTGAAAAAGGGATAGCCGGCCATGATCTTGAATCTCGCGCTCGTCGCGATCCTGCTCGTCGTCACGGTGGCGGTGGCCCGAGGGGGGCTTTTTCAGTCGATGGGGTTTTTTTTCGCCATCCTTCTGGCTGCGAGCCTCGCGAGCGCGTGGTATGAGCCGCTTGTGGTGTATCTCGAGAAGTCGCTCGAGCCCTATCGGTATTTTCTCGACGTGGCGGCGCTCTGGTTTTTGTTTGGCGTGATGCTCACGCTGTTCGGCGCGGTGGTGCATCAGCTCACGAAACGGAAAGTCACGTTTCACAAGCACGTCGAGCTCGCGGGGAGCATCCTCGTGGGGCTGATGGCCGCCTGGACCGTCGTGGAGTTCGCGGCCTTCACGCTCCACACGGCCCCCTTGCGGGCCGATGTCATTCCCACGAAGCAGGGTCAGAGCCTGCTGTTCGGGCTCAAGCCCGACCGGTGTTGGCTGTGGTGGATGCGCGGATCCTCGCGCAACGGCCCCTTCGCGATCACCGGCCGGCCCTTCGACCCCGACGGCGATTTCGTGGAGCGGTATGCGGCCCGGCGCGAACAGCTCTCGGGCGGGCCGCCGGCAGAGAACCCTCCCGCAAACTGACGCGGCATCCCGGAGCGAGCCCTCCGCACTATCGCCATGCAAGCCAGCCACTCCGACTCGTCGAGCCCGCCCGGCGAACACGAGCCTGCCGGGTATCGGCCCGTGAGCTCACTCGCGATCGGAGCCCTCGTGCTCGGCGTGCTGTCGGGGCTCGCGCTCGTGAGCCCGTTTTTCTTCGTGGTGCCGCTCGTGGCCGTGGCCGTAGCCGTGGCAGCGCTCGTCGACGTGGCGCGTGCCGGAGCGACGAAGGCCGGCCGGCTCGCGGCGCTCGCGGGGCTCGCGCTCGCCGCCGGCTTCGGAGCCCAGGCGGTCACGTCGGGTGTGGTGACGGGGTCGATCGCATCGGGCCGCGCCCGGGCGGCGGCCGAGATCTTCGTGCAGGCCGTCCGCGAGGGACGTCAGGCCGATGCCGAGGCGATGTGCGGGCCGGACGCCCGCACGAAGATCGTGCCGCTCGCCGCATGCTTCGGCGACGCTGTGCGACTACGGGCACGAGCCGGTGAGGAAGCCGGCACGTGGATCGTGGAGATCACATCGGCCGCGGAGTCTGGCTGTGTCGCGCGGCTCGTGCTCGCACCCGCCTCGAGCGTGCAGCAGGGCGGGGCGATCGAGCGCTGGCTCGTGACGTCGTGCGACGTCGAGGGAAGCCCCGTTACGCCGTCCGGGACGTGAAGCAGCGAACGGCATCGATCGAGTGCGTGCCCGCCGCGAGCATGGCGAGGCGGTCGAAGCCGAGAGCCGCACCGACACCGGCAGGCATCGCCGGGCCGTGGGCTTCGACGAGCCGGGCGGGCATGGGCAGCGCTCCGCGGCCGGATGCCGCGCGGATGGCGTTGGCTGTCGCGATCCGCTCGAGCAACACGTCGCGCCGCGTCTCTTCCTCCCAGCCATTGGCGAGTTCGACGCCGGCCACGAACAGCTCGAACCGCTGGGCGGTCGGCGGAAGGCCGTCGCCAAGCCGGGCGAATGCCGCCTGCGACACGGGCCAGGCCTCGAGCATCGTGGGCCGCTCGTGGCCGAGCCGGGGAGCCACCGCCTCCGAAAGGATGATTTCAAACCAGGCAGCGCACGAATCGGTGAGCCCATCGGGAAGCGACAGGCCCACCCTCGCGGCCGCTGCCTGCCACACGGCCGGCTTCTCCGAGAAGGGATCGATCCCTGCGTGCCGCTCGAATGCGTCGCGGCACGTGATCCGTTCGAGACCCGTGGTGCCGAGTGCCGTCGCGCACAAGTCCGTGAGAAACGTCGCCTCGTCGTCGAGGCTGGTGCCAGGCGCATACCACTCGAGGAGTACGAATTCGGCGTCGTGCCGCGGGCCCTGCTCGCCGGCACGAAACGCGCGGGCGAACTGGTAGATCGGCCCCGAGCCGGCGGCCAGCAGCCGCTTCATGTGCGCTTCGGGGCTCG
>JBMLMS010000144.1:0-1528 GCA_049243925.1 Pirellulales bacterium | reverse complement strand
AGGAGCCACTGGCCGACCGTGCGGCTGCCCACCTGGATCCGGGCCGTGCCCCGCATGCCCGGCGTGAGCACCGTTTCAGTGTCGTCGAGCGACATCATCGCCTCGTAGCTCGTCGAGATCGGCATCTCGCGGCCCGAGGCATCCGTCTCGGTGGGCACGAGGCCGCCCGCCTTCACGCTCATCCGCTCGGAGCTGGACTCGATGTGCGTCTCCGCGAGCTCCTCTACGCGGCCGCTGAACGTGCGCCACGGAAACGAGTCGAGCTTGAGATCGACATGCTGCCCCCGGCCCACAAACTCCACCTCCGACTGATCCACCACCATCACCGCCTCGAACTTCTCCGGCTCCCCCACCATGCAGAGCACCGTGCCCTCCAAGAGCATCGCCCCGAGATTCTGGGGGGAGAGCGGGCTGCCGCTCCAGACAGGCAGCCTGCCTGCGGCCTCGGGCTGCTCCTTCACGCTCGCGGGGGGCAGCACGATGCCGTCGCGCGGGGCGCGGAGCACGAGCTCGGTGCGGTTTTTATGTTTCTTTTCCAGCTGCTCGGTGATGCTCTTGAGCGACTCCTCCACCGTGCCGATCTCCAGGGCCGCGGCCGGGTCGGTGAACCGCTCGCGCTCCAGGCTCGCCAGCCGCGTGCGGGCGTCGGCCGCCTTGCCCTCGAGCTCCGCGATCTGGAGGTCGAGGTCGATGCTCGAGAGCCGGGCGAGCTCGTCGCCCTGCTTCACGAGCGCGCCCGCCTTCACGGCCTGGCTCTCCAGGCGGCCCGCCACCGTCACATACACCGTCTCCTCGCCCCGCGGCCGCAATTCGGCCCCGCACCACACGCGCTGCGGCAGTGGAATGAGCGCGATCGCGGCGAGCAGGGCCGCGGCCACGATCGCCGTGATCGTCACGTTCAACGCCTTCACGTCGTCGCGCCTCCCGGGGATGTTGAGAAACTTGATCATGCCCTGCACCGGCCGCACCACCAAGCCCCACAGGGCCATGAAGGCGAGGAACTGGCCGATCACCTCCAGCCGATACGGCTTGAACACGTTCCACACGAAGAGAAAGATCGAGAGCGAGACGAACCAGCCGTAGAGGCCCGACGCCACGGCATAGAGGGCGAAGAGCCCGAGCCGCCGCTGCGGCAAAAAGGGATCGTCGGGCTGCTTGATGCCCAGGCACCACTTGCTCATGATCCGGCTCGTGATCGACTTCGCCTTCTGTTTGAGATTCGGAATCTCGAGCAGGTCGGAGAGGATGTAGTAGCCGTCGTAGCGCAGCAGCGGATTGGCGTTGAAGAGCAGCGTCGACACGCTCGACACGAACATCACGTCGAGGCAGAGCTGGTTGAAGATGCCGCCGTGCGAATTCCACCACAGGAAGGTCGCGATCGAGGCCAGGATCACCTCCACGTACATCCCGGCCGCGCCGATCGCCGCCCGCTTCCACTTCGAGGGCAGCATCCAGCTGTCGGAGACGTCGCAGTAGAGGCAGGGCGTGAACACGAGCATCATCACGCCCATCTCGTGGCACTCGCCGC
>JBMLMS010000143.1:0-2612 GCA_049243925.1 Pirellulales bacterium | reverse complement strand
CGATTTTTCTTTCTTTTCCTGCGGGTACTGAGATGTTTCAGTTCTCCGCGTTCGCTACTCGTGACCTATGGATTCAGTCACGGTCTGTTCGGGCATCCCGGGATCATCACCTGTTTGACGGTTTCCCCGGGCTTATCGCAGTCTTCCGCGCCCTTCAAAGCCTCCTAACGCCTAGACATCCCCCATGCGCCCTTTGTAGCTTGACCACCCGAATCGAATGCTCGCGAAAGCCGGCTTGCGCCGGACCTTCGGAGGCAATCTCTTCGAGATTCAACTACGGGCCCAGTACTTCTTGGGTACTGGATATGCCCTGGATCATCGCCGGCAAGCGCGCCGACCCCATCCAGGGCAGTAACGTATTTCTCGCTGCGTGCCAGCGACTGACTCGAAAGACAGCCGCTTCACGCTTGAGCCTTGGGAGAACGCCTCCGGGATCACGTCTTGAGAACGCGATCCGTTCGGCATTCTTTTCAAGATGCCAACTACCACGACCAAATTGTCAAAGAACGAAACAAGCCGACGACGTCATCCCGAAGGATGGCGGCGACGGCTCGCGACCTGTCATGGACAGAGGTTCACTCCGGCTGCCTTCGCCCGTGTTGCAAACACAAGGCGATCCAGCTGCCGAAACGGGCCTCAACCCATGACAAAGACCGTCACGAGCCATCGAGCGGGAACCGATCCAAACACAGAGTGATCGGCCGCAGGACTCCAAGAAAATTAGCGGACGACCGAAGAGGCGTCAAGCACCTGGAAAAAGAGGGCGGAAAAACTCCCAGTTCGGTCAATTTCTCGAGGGTATAACCGGGGAATGTCCACTGCGATTCCACGGTGTGCCAGGCTCTGCATCGCGATTTTTCTCGCCACGGCAGCCCGCGGCGGACTCTCGGCCGCAGATTCTCCCGGGGCTCCGGTGGTCGTCGCCCCCGTGGAGCAGGTGGAGCTCGCGGCCGCCCAGTCGTTCGTGGGCACGGTGTATCCGGCACGGGTCAGCGACGTCGGCAGCGCCGTCGATGGCCGCGTGGTGCGGATGCCCGTGGAAAACGGGCAGCGGGTGTCGGCGGGTGAGCCGATCGCCGAACTCCTCCGAGGCCTGCTCGAAATCGAGCGGTCGGGAGCCGCTGCGGAACTCGAACGCCGGGCGCAGGTGCTCGCGGAACTCCGGGCCGGAAGCCGCCCTGAAGAGCTCGACCAGGCCCGCGCCATCGTCGCCGGAGCGACCGCCCGCGTCGACTACGCCCGCAACCGGCTCGCGCGGCTGGCCCGCCTGGCCGAGCGGGGCACGAGCACCGAAGACGAGCTTCTTGTCGCCCAGACCGAGCTCAGCCAGGCAGAGTCGCTCCTGGCCGGCGCGCGAGCATCGCTCGCGCTCGCCGAAGCCGGCCCGCGGCAGGAGGCGATCGCCCAGGCCGCCGCCGCGCTCGCCGCCCAAGAGGCGGAGGTCGCGCGGATCGACGACCAGCTCGCCAAACACACGATTCGCGCCCCCTTCGCCGGCTGGGTGGTCGAACGATTCACCGAACAGGGCCAGTGGGTGGCCCGCGGTGGGCTCGTGGCTCGGATCGCGGAGCTCGACCGCCTGGAAATCGAGGTGCAGGTGCCGGAGCTCGCCATCGGTACGCTGGCGGTCGGGGCCGACGTAAGGCTGGAAATCGACGCCGCCCCGCAGCACACCTGGATCGGCCATCTCGAGCGGATCGTGCCACAGGCCGATCTGCTCAGCCGGAGTTTTCCCGTGAAGGTGCTCCTCGAAAACCGCGTCGTCGACGGGGAGCCCGTGCTGCGCGGGGGCCTGCTCGCGAGGGCATGGCTGCCGGTTGGCAAGACCGGCCCGGCCACCGTCGTGCCCAAAGACGCGCTCGTGCTCGGCGGCGGCCAGCCCCTGGTGTATGTCGTCGAAGCCGCGACCACGCCCGGCGTGGGTACGGTCCGGCCCGTGCCCGTCGCCCTCGGAACAGCCCGGGCCGGCACCGTCGAGGTGCGGGGCGATCTGCAGGCGGGCCAGCTCGTCGTGATCCGCGGCAACGAACGGCTGCGGCCCGGCATGCAGGTGTCCTTCACGCCATGAACCTCGTCGCCGCCTGCGTGGCCAATCCCGTGAAGGTGGCCGTGGGGGTGATCCTCGTCACGCTGTTCGGCGTGCTGGCGATCGTGAGCATGCCGGTGCAACTCACCCCCGAGGTGGAGGTGCCCACCATCTCGGTCGAGTCGCGCTGGATCGGCGCGAGCCCCCAGGAAGTCGAGCGGGAGCTCGTGCAGCCGCTCGAGGAGCAGCTGCGGAGCGTCGAGGGGCTCGTGAAACTCTCGAGCGAGTCGAGCGATTCCAGCGGCGTGATCCAGCTCGAATTCACCGTGGGCACCGACATGTCGCAGGCGCTCGTGAAGGTCAACACCCGCGTGCAGCAGGTGCGTGACTGGCCCATCGACGCCGATCGGCCGGTGATCCGCACTGCCAGCGCCAACGACCGCCCCGTGGCCTGGCTGATCCTCGGGCAGGCCGCGCCCGACGCTGCCCGGCTCGAGGCGGCGCAAGCGGCCCACCCCGACCTCGCCGCCGGCCTCGACCGCGTGCTGCGGGCCCGCTCGCCCGACCTCGCGCTCTACCGCCTGCG
>JBMLMS010000142.1:0-4358 GCA_049243925.1 Pirellulales bacterium | reverse complement strand
GGCCTCCGCTCACTCGGATCTGCCTGCGCTGCGCCATCCATGGCTCCGCTGGTCAGATACGCCGGCTCACGGGGCATGGGCAACCCCTCACTGGTCCCCAGGTCGTTCAAATCTCAATTTCGTAGCCCTTGCGGACGGGCCGTGAGAGCATCGCGTTGGCCTGGTCGTCGCCCACGATCTGCTCGGCGGCGTCGTCCCACTTCAGCGACCGTCCGAGCCGGGCGCTGATGCCCGCGAGGTGGCAGATGTTGAGCATCTTCATGTGGGAGTGGACGTCGGAGATCGGCTCCTTCTGGTTCTTCGCGCAATACAAGAAGTTGGCCCAGTGCCCCTTGCGCTCGTCGTGCTCCATCGGTAGGTTTTTGTAGACCTTCGCGAGCGCCCCTTCCGGCAGCGGGTGATCCTTCAAGGCCTCGACCGGCTCGCCCGTGAGCTTGCCGCGGCTCACGAAGATTCGCCCCTTCTCCCCTTCGATGAGCACACCGTTGTCGGTGTCATTGCGGATCACCATTTGGGTGCCGCCCGGGAAGTCGACGGTGAAGTGAAATTCCGTCGCCGTGTTGTAGCGGTCGCGCTCCACCGGCATGCCGTCCTTGAACGCCACCGGATGCTTCGCCGTTCCGCCGATCAAGGTCGGGCCTGCCGTCTGGCCATTGAGCATGAGCGCCCAGGTGGCGATGTCGACGTGATGCGCGCCCCAGTCGGTGAGCTTGCCGCCCGAGTACTCGTACCACCAACGAAACTCGTAGTGGCAGTTCGTATTCGGCTGCGGCAGCTTCTCCTTGCCGTCCTTGTCTTTCGTGGCCGGCCCCTGCAAAAACCGGAAGTCGGTCGTCGGCACCTGGCCCTGCCAGCGGTCCCAGTTGAGCCCCTGCGGCACCGGAGCCGTGGGAATCGCAGGGCTCGACGGCGCCGCGCCGATCGCCGCCTGCACCCGCTGGATCCGGCCGAGCCGCCCTTCGGCGACGAGCGCCATCGCGGTAATGAACAGATTGAACGCACTGCGCTGCTGCGTGCCCACCTGCACGATCCGGCCGGTCTGTTTCTGGATCTTCCGGATCAGCTTGCCTTCATCGATCGTGAGCGTGAGCGGCTTCTCGCAGTAGACGTCTTTGCCGGCGAGCATCGCCTCGACGACCGGCTTCGTGTGCCAGTGGTCCGGCGTGGCCACGTGGATCACGTCGATGTCCTTGCGCTCCAGGATCGCGCGATAATCCTCGTGCACCGCGGCTTTTCCGCCCGCGAACTTCTGGTTGAAGTCCGCGGCACGGTTCGCATCCACGTCGGCGATCGCGACGACGTCGATCCAGTCCTTGGCGGCCCCGATGTTGGCCTGGGCGATGCTGCCGGAGCCGATCAGGCCGAGGGCCACGCGGTCATTCTTGGCCTTCGTTTCGTCGGCGAGCGTCCGCGGCGTCCAGTGAAAATACGGCACGGCCGCAGCGGCGGCTCCCGTGGCACATGTGGAGAGAAAACCACGCCGAGAGTTGGGCATGAACGAACCTCGTCTCAGAACTGGGTGAGTGAATCCGCGGAATAGCATAACGCGGGATGGCTCAACAGGGGGACGACAGGCTGAAGCCTGTCCTACATGCCCAGCCCCCCGTAGAGCGGCAAATGCCGGTAATACACCTCGAGCATGCAGGCACAGAGGCTCGTCATGAAGAGCCGGCCGCCCACGTAGCCCCACTGGTCGTTGGCCGGATCCCAGCTCCCCTTCTCCCGGCCGCTCGTCACTTGGGCGGGCACGAGCTGCTCCTGCATCCGTCGGTTCCACGCCTCCCAAGCACCGCCGCCGACATGGTGGCAGACCTGCGTCTCGTAATACCACGCATACGCGTTCTTGCGCCGGTAGTCGAAATCGATCGGCGCCTCGCGCAGCAGGAGTTCGACGCCCGACATGATCCGCGGGTCGTCGGGCTTCCAGCCCAGATAGAGCCGGCAGAGTAGCGCCTCCGCGGTGAGCGCCGGCCGGAAGTCGAAGTTTTTTTGCCCGGGGCTGATCTGGTAGCCATAGCCCTTCTCGGGCGACACAAACACGCCGTCGAGAAACCCTGTCAGCCGCTCGAACGTCTCCGCGGGCACCGCCAGCCCCGCCATCTCGCCGCTCTTGAGCGCCATCAGAAACCAGCCCGTCACCGACATGTCGCCGCGGTTGTCGCCCCCTGGCCGCGGCGGTTGATACCGCCAGCCGCCGTCGGGCATCTGCGCGGCGACTGCATACTCGAGCGCGCGCCGGGCCGGCTCCGCAAACTGCGGATCCTGCGTCATGCCAAACGCTTCGCAGAGCGCGATCGTGATCTGCCCGTGGGCATACATCTGGTGCTGCTCGATCATCGTGCCCACGTCGAACGTGCCGTCGGCGGCCTGCGTGCGGAGGAGCGCTTTCCAGGCCTTCGCCACCGCCGCGCGATGCTCCCCTGCGGCGGGTGTGTTTCCAGCTCCCTGGAGCGCGAGGAGCGCGAGTGCCGACGCGGCCAGCCGATTCTCCTGCCGGCTGCCGTCCATATATGGCCCTTGCAGACTCCACAGGCCGTCCTTTCGCTGCTGCCGCACGATCCATTCGAGCGCGTGCCCCACGGCCGACTCGGTCTCGGCCGTGCCGCCGCCCGCCCCGAGCAGCTGCTGCCGCTGCTCGGCACTCCGGCCCGAAAGCGAGGCGCTGATCGCGGTCGCCGGCAGTGCGGCGGGCAGCGCTGGAGGCACGGCGGCGACCGGGGCGATCGGTTCGGGCTCCGGCGGGGTCTGCGGGGCGGCCCGCTGCATGTCGCGTTGCTCGGGTTGTACGGCCGGCTCGACCTTCGCCACCTCGGGCTTGATGACGACGGCCGGCGGTGCCGCCTCTTCCTCATCCGCCACGTTCTTTCCGCCCGGTTGTGCGTCGGCCGAGCCGAACGAGAGCTCGAGCCGCAGCCTCTCTTGAACGCGCTCGCGAATGCCGATCACGGCGAGCACGAGCAAGAGCAGCACGTGCACCGCGAGGCTCGCGGTGAACGCGGGGCTCTTGGCCACGGCCGTGTTCCACCGTTCGCGGAGCATCGCCCACGAGAACCCGGCGGGCTCGTCGCGCCGACGCGGCGGCTCGGCTCCGTCGATCCGTGTCTTGAACGGCGCCCGTGCCCCCGGCGTCGGCTCCCAGGGCAGACCGCCCACGACCGACGTCGATCGTGACGGCGGGCCAGGATCGGGAAAGACGGGGTGCTCTGACTGCGGCATGCCCGCAGTGTCGTGCCGCAGGCCGCGGCGAGTCCACCTCGACTTCACCAGCCGTCCGTCACGACGGCTGCGAATTCGTGCCAGTTTTTCGCCCGCCCTTCATTTCAGAGCCGCGATGGGCTATTCTTCGTCCACACCCAAATGACGCGGGGTGGAGCAGCCCGGTAGCTCGCGAGGCTCATAACCTCGAGGTCGTAGGTTCGAATCCTACCCCCGCCACTTCACGCAAGCCCGGCCATCCATGGCCCGGGCTTGCTTGCTTTCGGGCCCGCCCTCCAGTGAGCCGGTTGGGCAGGACGTTGAGGGTCTGCTGATCGTGCTGCTCCGGATGGACGAGGCCGTCGTGCAGCACTTGATGCGAGGGGGAGGCGGCTCGCCGATGCCGGGGGGCGGGTGCACAAGCCCGACTCCCTGTTCATAGAGGCCGTCCGGCCCCCGGGGTCCCTTTAGATGGGGTACTGCGCGGTCGGAGTGATGGTGCCCCGCACACCCAACTGATAGGCCCGGGTCACCAGCGCGTTGTAATCGTAATCGAGATCAGAGAGGAACTGATCACGGGTCAGGATGGTGCCCGACGTCCCGCTTGCGTCGCTGACGATCGCCCATCTGTAGTCCGGGGCGTAGTCCAGGATCCAGTAGTTGCCCGGCTCGTTCCGGTTGGGCTCGCCGGAGAAGTTCACGTTGAGGCGGGTGTTAAAAGCGTTGACCGGCACCGCCGACCCGGTGATGCTCCACTCCGGGCCGCTTGGTCCGACGTTGCCGGAGTACTCGACGCCGATGGTGCCGTCCGGCTGGGGCGTGAACGTCTGGGTGATGTTGACCAGCGTGCTCGAGGGGCCCTGCTTCACGCTGCCCTGTTCGTACCAGGAGCCTGCGTACTGCGCGATATCAACCGGCGGCGGCGCGGGCAGCACGGTGACCCCCGTCTCGCCCATCACGATCGGCTGGTTTTGGAAATAGGTGCCGTCGTTAGGATTGGCGTAGATGCCGTAGAAGGGATTCGTCGGGCCGAAGCCTCCGTAGATGTCGTTGATCCAGCCGGTGGCGAGCGTGATCGCGGCGCTCATGGCGCTGCCGTCGTCAAACTGAACGCCGACAAACTGGTCGGGGTGCAGGGCCACGAGCTGCTCGGTGGTGCTGCC
>JBMLMS010000141.1:0-1814 GCA_049243925.1 Pirellulales bacterium | reverse complement strand
GCCGGAAGAGCGGACCCGCACCTACACCGTCACGAAGATGGTGCCGGAGCAGAAGTCCCGCACGGTCAACGTCACCAAGTACAAGAGCGAGACGAAGACTCGCGAGTACCAGGTGACGAAGTGCGTGCCGGAGACGATGACCAAGGAAGTTTCCTACACGGTCATGGTCCCGTCGCAGAAGGAAGAGTCGTACACCGTGACGGTGTATGACTGCGTCCCCGAGACGAAGACCGCGAGCTATACCGTTCGCGTTCCTCACACGGTGACCAAGGAAGTGCCGGTGCAGAAGTGCGTCATGGTGGCCGTCGAAGTGCCCGTCGAGGGTGCGTGCGGTGGCTGCGGCGACGCTGGTGCCTGCGGTGACGCTGGCGCCTGCGGCGATGCTGGTGCCTGCGGTGACGCTGGCGCCTGCGGCGATGCCGGTGCGGCCGCCTGTGGCGACTGCGGCGGTGCGAAGAAGGGCTGCCGTCGCAAGGGCTGCCGTCGCTGCGGCTGCTAAGGCCACGGCGACACGCTTCGTGTCGTGAACAAGAGGGGGCCGGGCGAGCGATCGTCCGGCCCCCTCGCTTTTTTCGGGCACCGGCTCACGTGTGGCCGGTTTTTCGGCCGAAAAATTGACGTCTGGCGAACCCCGGGGCAGTTCTAAGCGTAGAGATTGCCCGAGCCCGACTTTCCGTCCCTCCCGAGTGCCCGTCATGCGTCGCCGCCGAGCCACTTCCCGCCGATCGTCGCACACGCTTCTCCGCTGGGAGACGCTCGGCCACTCGGTGACCGGACTCGAGGCCCTCGAGGCCCGGCAGGTGCTCGCGGCCGACCTGGCCGTGGAGATCGCGGCGCCGGCCTTCTATTCGCCCGCGACGCAGGGGGCGTACACCGTCGTCGTCCGCAATCTCGGCACGACCGACATCGCCGGCGCATCGCTCACGACGGCGCTCGCCGGCCAGTTTCGCGATCCCGTCTGGACGGCCGCGTATTCGACGGGCGCGTCCGGCCCCGTGAGCGGGGCCGGCCAGATCGCGACCGGCAACGCGCTCGCGATCCCGCAGGGCGGGTCGGCCACGTTTTCGATCATCGGCACGTTTACGGCCGACGCAGTGGGCGTCGCCTCGTCGACGGCGACCGTCGCGGCCACCGGCGACGAGACTCCCGCCAACGACACCGTCACCCGCACGCAGGTGTTCGTACCCAAGTCGATCCTCGTGACCGACGCCGCCGGCTGGACGAGCTCGTCGATCGTGCGTGTCATCGATCCGGCCACGGGTTCGGTGCGGACCCAATTCGACGCGTTCCCGGGCGGCTACCGCGGCGGCGTGCAGGCGGTGCTCGGCGACCTCGACGGCAACGGGCTCCCGAGATCATCGTCACTCCCGGCAAGGGCGTCGTCGGGGTGGTGAAGGTGTTCACGCTCGGCGGTGTGGAACTGCCCGCCTACCAGATCACGCCGTTCGGCTCGCAGTGGACCGGCGGCGTGAACCTCGCCGTCGGCGAAATCGATGGCGACCGCCTGGCCGACATCGTCGTGTCGCGGGCCTCGGGCGATGGCGAGGTGCGGGTGTTCCGCAGTGCCGCCGCAGCCACACCGGGGCAGTTCGCGACGATCCGGCCATTCGCGGCAAACTTCGTCGGTGGCTCGACCGTGGCCGTGGGCGACTTCGGCACGTTCGCTGGCGGCACGCTCGTGGACGGAGCGAAGGCCGACGGCCGGCTCGAGATCGTGGTCGGCCGCGGTCCCGCGGCGGCGCCGCTCGTGCGGGTGTACGACGTTTCGGGAGCGACCCCGACCGTGGTGGACACGATCAGGCCCTTCGAATCGG
>JBMLMS010000140.1:0-6390 GCA_049243925.1 Pirellulales bacterium | reverse complement strand
CTGGTGCCGGATGCTGTCGGCGAAGTGCGGCGAGACGACGAGCACCATGCCCACCCCCATGTTGAACACCCGCTCCATTTCGTCGGCCGCGATGCCGCCGAGCTTTTGGAGCCAGGGAAACACGCCGGGCACGCCCCATGATCCGCGGGCCAGGCGAATCTGCACCTCGTTCGGCACGATCCGGGCCAGGTTCTCCACGAGCCCGCCGCCGGTGATGTGAGCGATGCCGTGCACGACGTGCTTCACGCGGTAGTGCCGCAGCACGGCCTTCACGGGCCGGGCGTAGAGCCGGGTCGGCTCGAGGAGGAGGTCGTGGACGGTGCGGCCGCCCAGTTCGGCCACATGGTCGTCACCAGAAAGCCCGCCGATCTCGAAGACGGCCTTCCGCACGAGGCTGTAGCCGTTGGAGTGGAATCCGCTCGAGGCGATGCCGATCGCCACGTCGCCCGGCTGGATCTGGAGGCCATCCACGAGCCGCTTGCGCTCGACGACACCCACGCAGAAGCCGGCGAGATCGTATTCACCACGCTGATACATGTCGGGCAGAATCGCCGTCTCGCCGCCCACGAGCGCGCACTCGCACTCCACGCAGGCGTCGGCGATGCCCCGCACGATCTGCTCGAGGAGGGCGGGGTCGTCGTGCGACATCCCTACGTAATCGAGAAAGAAGAGCGGCTCGGCACCGGTGCACAAGGCGTCGTTGACGCTCATCGCCACGAGGTCGATGCCCACGGTGTGATGCACGCCGGCCGTCACGGCCACTTTCAGCTTCGTGCCCACGCCGTCGGTGCAGGAGACGAGGAGCGGATCTTCGTAGCCCCGGCTGAACAGCCCCTTGAGATCGAGCTGAAAGAGCGCCGCAAAGCCCCCCTCGGGGCTCATCACCCGCGGGCACTGCGTGCGGCGCATGTGCGCAGGCAGCCGGGCCATCCCCTCGCGGTAGAGTTCGAGGTTGACGCCGGCACTGGAATACGTGGCTCCGCTCACGGGGCGTATCTTCGCACCGCGGCCGGCGCCCGCAAGACCGCGGGCCATTTCCCGGACGTCACTACGACTGCCCCGGCGCCACGGCGTCGCGATACTCAAACTTGTATTTGCCCGGATTCGGCACCGGATACGTGCCGTCGGGGCCAGCCGTGAGCACCGAGGCACTCCCGTCAACGAGTGACTCGACCCCGGCGGTGAGATCGTCGGGCGAGTTGAGATACTCGTCGTAGGTGATCGGCCGGCCGGTGTGTGCGGCATAGCGGCCCATCGCCGTGACCAGGCTCGCCTCGGCTCCCCGCGCGGCCTCGTTGTAGGCGTCGCCGGCGATGATCGCCGACACGAAGTGCTCCCACTCGCGGTGGTAGGGATTCGGCTCAGGCTGCTCGGCCGCCCAGAGCACATGCTCCTTGTCGGAATTCTGCCCGGTGTAGATCGTGGACTTCGCCGGCGAGTGGCCGCTGCCCGAGATCGTGAACGCCCCCTTCGAGCCCTGGCCGAACACGCCAAACTTCTTGTCGCAGCCCTTCATGACACGGCTCGAGTAGAAGAACTTCGCCCCGTCGGCAAACGTGTATTCGATGGCGTAGCTGTCGAAGTTTTGGTCGTTGATCTTGCCCTGGTAGTGACGGCCGCCCGTGGCGTCGGCCCGCACCGGCCACGAGCCCTGCATCCAGGCCACCTCGTCGATGTGGTGCACGCAATAGTCGCTGAAGATGCCGCCGCTGGCCCAGAGGAAATTGTGAAACCGTTTCAACTGCCAGAGGAGTTCATCCATCTCACCGCGGCCGGGCGCGAGGTCGAGGTTGTGCACGGGGTCGTGCTCCCGGTAGCCGCGGAATGCGATGAGCTCGCCGGCCTCGCCTTCGCGAAGCCGCTGGTAGAGCTCGCGACGCCGGTCACAGTGGCGGCACATCAGCCCCACGGCCACCTTCACGTTTTTTTCGTCGGCCTTCTTGGCCAGCTCGAGCATCCGCCGCGTGCTCGGCCCGTCGACCGACACGGGCTTTTCCATGAACACGTGCACGCCCTTCTCGATCGCATACTCGAACATTGGAGCCCGGAACGCCGGCGGCGTGGCGAAGAGGGCGATGTCGCCGGGCCGCAGGCAGTCGAGCGCCTGCTTGTAGGCCTCGAACCCAGTGAAGATCCGGTCGTCGGGCACGTCGACCCGATCCTTGAACTGCTCTTCGATCGACCGCTTGACGATCTTGGAACGGTCGGAGAACACGTCCGCGAGCGCCACCACGCGGGTTTCGCCGCCGGGCACGGAGAGCGCGTCGACCGCCGCACCGCCCCCGCGGCCTCCGCAGCCGACCACCGCGATGCGAATCTCGTCGCTGCCGGCAGCGTGCACGCGGGGCATTGCGACACCGGCCAGAGCGGCGGCTCCGGCGATCTGCCCGGCGGTCGTACCGAGGAACTCACGGCGGGAGGCCTGAATGGACGCAGGGGTGCGGGGCATGAAAGACTCCGAGGCTGATGGAATGCGGCCAGATCGCTCCTGCTGACGGTTCCGCAGGAATGACGCTGTCCTCTCGCCCCTGAGCATACCGTCGGTGTGCAAGGGGGTGCATCGCCACTTCTGTTATGAAAAGACAAAGCATTGGTATGATTTCCGCGATGATCCCGCGGAAATCCAAAGCCGTCGCCAAACGGCAGCACGCCGAGCAGCCGCTGCCGCCGCTGCAAGTCACCCAGCGGCTGCCTTACGGGGCCGTGCTCCACGATGCCGGCGATCGCCGCGGCCGGGGAGTGCAGTTCATCGTCTACAGCCGGTCCGCGACGGCGATGCGTGTGCTGCTCTACGACCGGGTCGACGACCCCGAGCCGGCCGAGGTGATCGCCCTCGATCCCAGCAAGGACCGGTGGGGCGACATCTGGAGCATCTTCGTGCCCGGAGTGGAGCCGGGGCAGCTCTATCACTTTCAGGCCGACGGCCCCTTCGAGCCCGACCGGGGCCAGCGGTTCGATGGCACGGCACGGCTCATCGACCCCTACTCCCGCGCTCTCGCCGGCCGGTTTCTCCAAGGAGACGACGGCATCATCCGGCCACCGAAGAGCGTGGTGGTCGACGATTCCTTCGACTGGCAAGGCGACCGCCACCTGCGTCGCGGCCTCGCCGACACGGTGATCTACGAAATGCACGTCAAAGGCTTCACGGCCAGCCCCACCAGCGGCGTCAAGCATCCGGGCACCTACCTGGGCGTGATCGAGAAGATTCCCTATCTCAAGTCGCTCGGCGTGACCGCCGTCGAGTTGATGCCGCTTCACGAGTTTCCCACCGAGTCGCCCACGGGCGAGCGACCCGTGCACGGCAACTACTGGGGCTACGATCCGATGGCCTTCTTCGCGCCCCACCGCGGCTACGCGGCGAGCACGGAGCCCGGCGCTCAGGTGCGGGAGTTCAAGGAGATGGTGCGGGCGCTCCATGCCGCGGGCATCGAGGTGATTCTCGACGTCGTCTTCAACCACACGGCCGAGGGCAACCACCTCGGGCCGACCTTTTCCTTCAAGGGACTGGAAAACCGCGTCTACTACATGCTCGGCGACGGCGGCAGCTACTACCGCAACTACACCGGCTGCGGCAACACGATCAACGGCAACCACCCGATCGTGCGCGAGCTGATCTTTCTCTGCCTGCGGCACTGGGTGCACAACTATCACATCGACGGGTTTCGCTTCGACCTCGCGAGCGTGCTCTCGCGCGATCGCAACGGCGACATTCTGCCGAATCCGCCGATCGTCGAGCTCATCACGGAAGACCCGATGCTCGCCGACACGAAGATCATCGCCGAGGCCTGGGACGCGGCGGGCGCCTACCAGGTGGGCACGTTCGCGAGCATGCGCTGGGCCGAGTGGAACGGCCGCTACCGCGACGACGTGCGGCGGTACTGGCGCGGCGATTTCGCCCAGACGGGGCACCTCGCCACGCGGCTGGCCGGCTCCAGCGACCTCTACGGCGACGACGGCCGGCAGCCCTACCACAGCATCAACTTCGTGACCTCGCACGACGGATTCACGCTCAACGACCTCGTGAGTTACCGCGAAAAGCACAACGAAGCCAATGGCGAGGGTAACCGCGACGGCGATAACAACAGTTTTTCGGAAAACTACGGCCTCGAGGGCCCGACCGCGCGGGCCGACATCGAGACGATGCGGGCCCGCCAGATCCGCAACATGCTGGCAACGCTACTCGTGAGCCACGGCGTGCCGATGCTGCTGATGGGCGACGAATGCAGGCGCACACAGCAGGGCAACAACAACGCCTACTGCCAAGACAACGCCGTCTCATGGTTCGACTGGACGCTCGTCGACACGCATGCCGATCTCGTGCGCTTCGTGCGGGAACTTGTCCGGTTTCGGCTCGGGAATCCCACGGTGCGGCGGCGGTCGTTCCTCGAAGGAGGCACGAGCATCGACGGCACGCTGCCCGACGTCGAATGGTTTTCACCCGAAGGTGTGCATGTCGACTGGTATGCCGCCGACGCCAGCCTGGCGTGCTTCTTTGGGGCGCCCACCGCCGCCAAACTGCTCGAGGAAGACGATATCGCCTCCGGTGGCATCGAAGGCACGCCGCGGCACGTGCTCCTCTTCGCCCACGCCGGCTCCCTGCCCCGCAGGTTCCACGTGCCCACGACCCCGGCGATCGCCGCGCTTCCCTGGCGCATGTTCGTGAATACGAATGGTCCGGTGCCCCACGATATCCACGCCGACGGCCGCGGCCCGCTCGTCGACGTGACCCAGCCGATCGAGCTTGCCGAGCGTTCGCTCGTGTGCCTCGTGGCCGACATGGTGCCCCCGCCGCCGCCGATTGGCCTGCCCGGGCCCGGGTCGCTATCCTGAAAGGGCTGGCGATCGCCTGGTCGCCGTTCATGGTTTCCGGAGAGCTCGTCATGGCATGCCTGCCCCGTTGCCCGTGGTTCATGGCCCTCGGCGGCCTGCTCATCGGTTGTGCCCCCGCCGCACCGCCGGCCGCAGTGCCGGTGCGACAGGCGGCGTCCGACCACGATCATGATCATGACCACGATCACGCCGACCACGACGAGCCGGAGACCGTGGCCGCAGGTCTCACCCAGCTGAAAAAGCTCTGTGCCGAGGTCAAGGCCCATCTCGCCGCGGGCGACCACGAGAAGGCCGACGGCCCAGTGCACATGGTAGGCCACCTGCTCGAAGAGCTTGGCGAGCTCGTCGCCAAGGAAAAGCCGGCGGCCGAGGCCGAGGCCAAGCAGGCACTCGCGGCGATCTTCGAGTCGTTCGACAAGCTCGACACCGTGATCCACGGTGCCGACGACGAAGCCCGCAAGAAGCTCGACTACGCCGAGCACGCCCCGGCCATCGAGGCCGCCCTCGCGAAGCTCGAAGAATTGACCAAGTAAAACAGGCTTCAGCCTGTCATCCTTTTCGCCCATGCCAGCGCGACAGGCTGAAGCCTGTCCTACATTGTTCATCACGGAGGATTCATGTCTCGCAGCCTGTCACCTCTGGTCGTAATCCTCGCCCTCGTGCCTGCTCCCGTCCTGGCCCTCGACCTCGACCCGACAGCCATCCGACAGCAGCTCGTGCTGCCAGCGGAGCCCGCCGGCGCCACCACACCCACGCTCGCCAAGCAAAAGCTCACCGCCACCCCACAGCCGATCGTGGTGGCGGGGCGGATCGGGGCCCGTGGCATAGAGCCCTTCCTCGACGGCAAGGCGTCGTTCGTACTCGTGGAGATTCCCGCCGACGACCATGCGAAAAAGCCGGGCCACGACGCCGACAACTGCCCGTTCTGCAAGAAGAAGAATGCCAACGCCCCGATGGTGGCGGTGCAGTTCCTGGGGGCCGACGGCAAGGCGATCCCGATCGACTCGCGGAAGCTGTTCGGCCTCGACAAGGGAGCCGACGTGGTGGTGCGCGGCACGGCGCTCTTCGACCCCAAACTTGCGATCCAAGTGATCCAGTTCACCGCCGACGGCATCTACGTGCGGCCAAGGCAATGACCTGGGTGCGGGCCAGCGTTGCGCTCCCGTTGGCGTGGCGGCTCAGCTGGGTCTTGATCGTCGCGAGCGGCGTTCCTGCGCCCGCGCAGGAGCCGCCCTACGACGTGCGTCCTCCAGTGAAGCCGCCGTTTTACCGCGTCCGGTACGAGGCGTCTTCGGAAGCGGGTGGACTGATCTTTCCCGTGACGTACACGGCATGGGTTCCACCTGACGTCAGGCGCATCCGCGGCGTGATCGTCCATCAGCACGGGTGCGGCGAGGGCTCGTGCAAGTCGGGGCTGACGGGAGCCCACGACCTGCACTGGCAGGCGCTCGCCCGCAAACACGATTGTGCACTCGTGGCACCGTCGTACGAGCAGCCCGAAAAGGCCGACTGCCAGATGTGGTGCGACCCACGCAACGGCTCTGGCGCCGCCTTCCAACG
>JBMLMS010000139.1:0-31578 GCA_049243925.1 Pirellulales bacterium | reverse complement strand
GGCGTATGTGACCAGCGCAGGCATGGATGCCGGAGCGCAGGCACATCCGAGTGAGCCGCAGCCTGGAGGGCGAAGGCGAACGTCCGGCGAGATGGTACGGGGTAATCCTGAGCCGGCGCGGCACCATTGAGTGAACATCCCACCCGATCAGCGCCGGTTCTCACGCCGTGCGGCAGCGGCGGCCCGGAGGCTGTCGGGACCGCGGCGTTGCGACTGCAGTTGCTGGAGCGCCGCCGAGAGCGTGGGGAACGCCTCGGTCGAGATGTCGGGCTGGGCGAGTGTGCCGTCGACGTGCACGAGCATGAACTGGCCGCTCGCGCCGCCCAGCACCCGCTTCATGACGGGCAGCTGCGTCTCGGAATCACCCATGATCGAGCGAAACGTCATCTGCATGTGCCCTTCCATGTCGACCTCGCCGTTGCCGACGAGGCTGATCGCATCGCCCGACAGTTCGATGTTGTCGAGGTAGGCATGCGGGCCCTCGACCCGGAAATCGACGAGGCTCGAACTGAAGGCCTTGCGATCGGGGGCCTTCACCCGCAGCACCTTGAGGAGCGCCACGATCACGGGCAGCTCGTAGATGTCGGCGTCGCGGAGCCGTAGCTGCCCCCGCCCCGCGAGTGAGTGCATGCCTGCCCGCGATCCGTTGACTTCGATCGCCCCGAACACCTTGCCCCGATACCGCTGCGTGGCCACGGAGCCCGCCAGTGACGCAGCCGAATCGGCCGCGAGGCGTTCGAGCTCGGCATCGGCGAGCGAGGCGGCCACGGCAAACGTGCCGGAATCGCCCGCGGCGACACTTCCGTCGACGAACACGGTGCCGCCGGCCACCCGCGCGGCTAGCCTCCGTGGCCGACCGTCCTTGGCGCCCGCCGGCATTCCGAAACGCACGCCAGCCTGGTCCATGGCGAGCGGTCCTTCCACACCGGTGAGCTGCACGCCCCGCCAGATGGCGCTGTCGAGCGCGATCTCCCCGTCGGTCTGCCACGTGCGGCCGTCGGTCTTGCCCGTAAGGTGCACGCCGCCGTGCACGTGCTCGAGTGCCACGCCGACATCGAGCGATCCCTGCTCCATGTCGAGATGGAGATCCCAGGCTGCGGCCGGCGCGGGGGCATCGGCCGGGCGGGGCTGGCCGGGATCGCCGGGCGGCTGCACCGCGTAGATGTCGACGCTGCCGGTGAGCGAGAGGAGGCCGCGCGGGCGAACGGAGGCGAGGGCCTGCTGAAGCCCTGCCGGCAGCGCCTGGAGCACGTCGTGGTCGGCGCGAAAGCGGTCGGCCGCGAGCCGCTCGAACGACACGTGCCAGCCTCCGTCGGCACCGAATCGGCAGACCCCGTCGGTCGCGACGGTGGTGCGGTCGTGGACGCCGCGTACCCCGTCGAACCGCAGCAGGCCGTCGCGCCAGGTGAGCCGGCCGCGCAACTGCTCGAGCCGATAGGGAAACCAGGCCGGTTCAATCGAGACGGTGTCGCCCTGCGGCGTCGCCTCGAGCGCGACGTCGGTCTTGCGGGCCTTCACCTGATGGCGAACCGTGGCGGTGAACTCGGCGTTGCCGCGCGGATCGATGTCGTCCCAGATCCGCACCATCGTGCGCGGCAGGGCGTCGCGGAGCTCGCGGTCGAGCACGACCCCGCTGCCGGCGAGATGGAGCGTGAGATCGCCGTCGTCGCCGGCTTTGGGCACGAGCGACCCGTTGCACCGCACGACACCCGTGTCGTTGGATCCCACCACGTCCTTGATCGTCCACTGCCCCCGATCCATGCGCACGGTGCCCGAGACATTCGAGAGCGGATAGGGAAATCCGGTGTACGACATGCTGCACTGCACGAGGCGGATGCCGAGCGTGTTGGCATGGCCGCCGGGCAGCTGCGGGCCCCGGTCGTGCCGGAAGGCGAAGTCGAACGTGCCCTGCGCGTGAAGCGACTTCACGATCGCCGCACTGCGGGCCGGCAGTGCCGCGAGCAGGGCATCGTCGATCCGCATGCCGTCGCCGCGCACCTCGAGGAAGCCGGGCATGCCTTCGCCGCCGGTGCGAAAGGCACCCTGCACCTGCACGGGGTGGCCGCCTGCCTGCCCGGTGAGATGGATCGAGAGCTGTTCACCCTGGAGCACGACGGTGCCCACGGTGCGGTCGAGTCGGTACGGAAAGCGATAGTGGGTGAGCGAGGTATTGCGACAGCGCACCGAGAGTGTGGGATCGATGCGGCCCGCCCGGCGGCGCACGGTGGCGACCACGTCGACCTCGCCGGCCGGCAGCACCTTGCGCCAGTGCGCTGCGAAGCGCTCCGGCAGATGGGCCTCCCATTGCCTGCTGACCGTGAGCCGCTCCGCCTCGACCGTGACGTCGAAATCGGCGTCACTCGCCCAGCCCGTGAGCCGCCCGCCTCCGCGGACGAGCGTCGAGCCGGAATGGGCCTCGAAACGCTCGACGTGCATTCCGCCCCGATCGGCTCGAAACGTCGCCGTCAGATCGCTGAGTGCGAACGGCAGTGAACGATGTTCGAAGCGGCCCGACTCCAGGCTGCCCGCCGCGGTGAAGGCGATGGCCGCGGGCGCCCGCACCGACCCCGCAGCCTGCCACTGCACATGGCCGCGGCCCCGCAGGCCCGCGAGCCAATCCTGCACGTGTGGCGCCGCGAGCCGCTCGTCGGCGACGGCGAGAAACGCCACGAGCCGATTCGAGACATCGAGCGCCTCGATCTGCCCCTGCATTTCGAACTGTCCGCTCTGCGGTGTCACGCGTCCTTGGAATGCCAGCCGCTCGAAGCGGTCGCCCGCGGCGCTACCGCGCACGATCGCCGTACCAGCCGCCTGCCCATCGGGCTGCACGTCGAGGCTCACCTGCCGCAGCGTAGACCGCAGCTGACGCCCGGGATCGTCGACGAGCAGCGTGGCGTCCTCGACCGACACGGGCACGAGACCTCCGGGCGCAGCCTCGCCAAGCAGCTTCTGGAGGTTCCAGGCGCCGTCCGTCTGCCGCATCGCATGCACCACGGGCCGGCGCAGCCGCACGGCGGTGATCCGCGGCGGACCCGTGGCGAGCTCGGTCAGGCTCGTGGTGCAGGCGAGGCGGATCTCATCGACCCAGACGATCTGCCGCCACTGCTGGGGCATCTTCGGATCGACGAGCGACACGCCGCGCACGACGATGCCCTCTCCTTCCACGAGGCTCGCACCCTGCACCTGCACGGTGAGCGTGGGAAATTGTTTCGCGAGCCGCGCCTCCACGCGGCCACGCACCTCCTCGCCGATCCGGCTCGACCCGATGGCGCCGGCCGCGACGACGCCGGCCACCGTCACGGGCACGGCCCAGCGCACGAGGGTCCAGAGCGTGTCGGCGAGCGAGTTCACTGGAAGTGCCGGAAGGGGACGGGCGCAGGGGGGCGGGACAATACGTTCCCGACCGGAAGCCAGTCAATCGGCGCCGGGCCCCTCCTGGCCTGCCAAACTCCCGCCGTTCCCGCCGCCTGCGCCCCTTGCTATAGTTCTCGCTTCTCTCATCACCACCTCCGGGGCAGACGCATGCACGCGACCTCTCACCACCCCCGCGCCGAAACGGCGTTCAACGCCCAGCGGCTCCTGTGGGCCGGATTCATGGCGATCCTCGCCGCCGGCGTCGGGTTCGCGATCCGCGGCGGCATCCTCGACAACTGGCGGACGGAGTTTGGCTTCACGGCGCTGCAGGTCGGCCAGATCACCGGCGCCGGTCTCACCGGCTTCTGCTTCGGGATCATCATCGGCGGCCTGATCGTCGACAAACTGGGCTACGGCAAGCTCGTGGCGGTGGCGCTCGTCGGCCACATTCTCTCGGCCCTCGTCACATTCAGCGCGTCGACGCCGGACAACGCCTACCAGATGCTGTTCTGGGGCTCGTTCATCTTCGCCTTCGCCAACGGCACGCTCGAGGCGGTCGCCAACCCGCTCGTCGCGACCGTGTTCCCGCACAACCGCACCCACTACCTCAACATCCTCCACGCCAGCTGGCCCGCGGGCATGGTGCTCGGCACCGTGGCGGGGTGGATCCTCGACGACCGCCTGCACGTCGACTGGAGGTGGCAGCTCGCCCTGTACCTCGTCCCGACCGCCCTCTACGCGCTGATGTTTCTCGGGCAGAAGTTCCCCAAGTCGGAGGCGGCGGAGAAGGGCGCGAGCTTCATCGACATGTTTCGCGACGTGGGCATCCTCGGCTCCGCGGTCGCCTGCTACCTGCTCGCCCTGTTCTTCGGCGGCATCTTCAAGGAGTTGGGCCTCGCCAATGCTGCGACGATCGGCTACGCCCTCGGCGGCGCGCTCCTGCTCGCGGTCGCCTTCATGACGAAGTTTTCCATCGGCTCGCTGCTGCTCTTCGTGCTGTTCGTGACGCACGCCCTCGTCGGCGCCGTCGAACTGGGCACCGACAGCTGGATCCAGAACATCACCGGCAACCTGTTCACCTCGGAGCAGGGCAAGGCGCTGTTCATCTGGACCTCGGTGATCATGTTCGGCCTGCGGTTCTGCGCCCACTTCATTGAGACGCGGCTCGGCCTCTCCCCGATCGGGCTGCTGCTGGTGTCGTCGATCCTGGCCTTCGTCGGCCTGCGGTTCGCCAGCGGCATGAACACGTTCCCGGCCGCGCTTGCCGCGCTCGGCATCTACGCAGTGGGCAAGACGTTTTTCTGGCCGACGATGCTCGCCGTGGTCGGCGACCGCTTCCCGCAGACGGGCGCCGTTGCGATGTCGATCATGGGCGGCATCGGCATGCTCTCCGCCGGGCTGATCGGCGGCCCCGGGCTCGGCTACTGCAAGGATCGGTTCGCCGGCGAGGCGTTGCAGCAGGCGAACGCCGCGGTCTACGAGCGCTACAAGTCGGAAACGCCGAGCCGATTCCTCGACATCCCGAGCACGGAAGTGTTCGGGCTCAACGGCCAGACGGTGAACGAAGCCCGTACCGCGGGCGCCGCCGCCACGCCCGAGCAGCAGGCTGCGGTGACGGCGGACCAGCAGGGCGACCGCGAGACGCTGAAGGCCGACGCATACATTCCCGCGCTGATGGCCGCGATCTACCTGGGGCTGCTCTTGTACTTCAAGGCCACCGGCGGCTACCGCCGCGTCGAGATGAAGTCCTGAACGCGTCGGATGACGACGTCGCTTTCGCCGGCCGGCCGGGCCCGGATCCCGCCCGGCATGTCGACGAATCGTGCCCCCTCATCGCCACCCGTGGCCGGCGCCATGAGGGCCGCGAGCATGGCATAGTGGCGGGCCGCCATGTCGCGCTGCGGCCAGGCCTCGCGGCGCCACAGGGCGACGAACACTTCGGCCACAAGATGCGGATCGAGGCCGGCCAGTGCCGCACCCCGGATCACGATCGCGCCGTCCTCCTGCCGCTGCGAGCACCGTTCGAGAAGGTGCTCGGCGGCGCTCGCGAGCGCCGCCGCCGAGCGGGCGGCGTGCTCGCCGAGCCGCCCGAGCGCGGCGGCGGCGGCCGGATAGGGCCCCTGCTCGGCCCGGGCCAGGATCTCGTGGCGAAGAAAGTTGCGGGCGAACTTCGGATCCGCGTTCGTGGCGTCCTCACGCCAGCCTTCTCGCTCGGCCTCGAGGAATCCCCGGCCGAGCGCCCGCGGCAGATGGAGGAGCGGCCGCAGGAGCGCGACGCCGTCGGCGAGCCCGCGGCTGCGCCGCATGCCCGCAAGGCCCGCGAGCCCCGTGCCGCGCAGGGCGCGATGCAGGATTGTCTCGGCCTGGTCGTTGGCCGTGTGCCCCACGACGACGTGCCGGGCGCCGTGCCCGTGCGCCGTGTCGATCAAAAACGCATACCGCAGCCGCCGCGCCCGCGCCTCGAGCCCCTCGCCGCGCTGCGTGGAATCATCGCGCACGGCCAGTGATCGCAACTCGCATGGCAGCCGCAGCCGCTCCGCCAGCGCCGCCACGAAGTCGCGATCGGCCGGGGCCTCGGGCCGCACGTCGTGGCAGGCGTGCGCCACGATCAGCCGCGCCTGCGGCGGCGCGAGGCGCGCGAGCCCCAGCAGCAGGGCCACGCTGTCGGCGCCGCCCGACACGCCCACGATCGCCGGCGCCTCCCAAAAACCGGTTCGCGGCAGGGCGGCCAAGAGGCTTGACAGAAACGTGTGCATGGCCGACCTGGGGTGGTTGCGAACGCGAGCGGGGCACGCCCCCGCCGCGCACGCGACCCTCGAAGGATACCCGTGGGGGCCCGGTTTTTCCCGCCTCCAAGCGGGATTGAGCCTCGGGCACCGGCTGGTTACGCTCCCCGCCCTCGATCGGCCGCCATCGGCTGGTCTGGATTCCGAGATCCCGAGGACCCCGCGCATGCCCGCCACGCTCCGCCTGCCCACCCGCCTCGGCCTGCTCGCAGCGGCGACGCTCGTCGCCTGCTCCGGCTGCTCGACGCTCCTCACGGCCGCCTACATCCTGATGCCCGAAGACACGCCCGCCGAGTTCAAGGGGCTCAAAGGGAAACACGTGGCCGTAGTCTGCAAGCCGATCGTGGAGCTTGAATATGCCGACGCAGGCTCGTCGCGCGAGCTCGCCGTCACCGTCGGCTCACTCATCCAGCAGCACGTGCGTAAGTCGCACATCATCGATCAACAGGAAGTGGCCCGCTGGATCGACGAGCATGCCTGGGTCGACTACCCCACCGTGGGCAAGTCACTCGATGCCGACATGGTGGTGGGCATCGACCTCGAGGAGTTCCGACTCCACGAAGGCATGACTCTCTACCGGGGCCGGGCGTCCGCCCACGTGCGCGTGTTCGACGTCGCCGCCGGCAAGGTCGTGTTCGAGAAGCGGTTCGACGACTTTCAGTATCCGGCCGACGGCGCGATCCCCACGAGCGACCGCACGGAGCCGCAGTTCCGCGCGATGTTTCTCCAGATCCTCGCCGGCCGCATCGCCCGCAGCTTCCACGCCTACGACAGCCGCACGAGCTTCGCCGAAGACAATCTGACCTTCTAGCTTCACGCGAAACACGGACTTCCTGTCCGTTTTCGCTTGGGCGGCTGCGGGGCAAGCCAAGGTTGCACCGAGCCGCCATGGCTCGCCATCCAGGCGAGACTCGCTTCACGCGAAACATCGGCATCCTGCCGCGATGACAGGCGAACGCCTGTCGATACTCGGTCGCTTGGGCGGCTGCGGGGCAAGCCAAGGTTGCACCGAGCCGCCATGGCTCGCCATCCAGGCGAGACTCGCTTCACGCGAAACATCGGCATCCTGCCGCCCGACAGGGACGCGACGGCGCAGCTGCTACCCGGGTTCGCGCGCGACGCGGATGGCATCGAGGTCATGAAGCCAGGCCGAGAGGATCGCAAGTTCCTGCCGCGGGACGATTTCCGCGGCGACGAGCTCACGGTATGCCTCGGAGAGCTTACTCGGAATATCCGGGCAATCGGCGATGGCGCGCGTCACGACCGCGACGACCTTCTCTCCATGCACGTACATCGGGATCTCGTCCTCGAAATCTCGCCACAGATCGTGCGCGTTCCTTCTCTGATCCACGGTCGCTCCCGTGAAGCCCAGTCGATATCCCTCCGACCACATGATCGGCTGCGCCACCAGCCCCCGGAGGATGTCCGTAAAGCGAAAGCTCACACAAGCGGGAAGATAGAGGAGCGGAAAGAGTTCTCTGCGCCAGGCGGTGTTCTGGCTGTTGAAGGGCGACACGACGCCTTCCGCCAACGCGACTGGTGCCCGCGCGGCGAACGACACCGGCTCCCGATGCGTGAGCCGGTAGAGCGCGTCGACATCCGGGTCGCCATCGGCCAGGCCCTGCCACACGCCCACGCGGCTGGTCCGCGTCGAGTGGTCGACCTCGACCGGACGGCAGTCGTCGATCAGCCGCAGTGGCAGACCCCGCGGCCAGATCCGGCCGGACGTGAACAAGCGGTAGATATTCACGAACCCCGCAGGCCCCGTGACGACGTCGCAGGGGATCTCGAAACCGGGAAACTCCCATTCAGCCTTGGGGATGTTGTCGTCGTCGGTATCGACGATGACATCGACGTCGCGCATGGCTGCCAGCAGATATCCGACCATCTTCCGCGTGTAGTGGTTGCGGGGGAGGAGCTCGACGGTTTGAAACGGAAGCGATTCCTGTTCTGCGAGGCTGACAAACCTCGCTCCCGGGCAGTGCCACTCCCTGGGCGTTTTCGCGTCGCCCACCACGAGCACGTTTCCAGGCGACCGTTGGGCGAACGCCGCGACGGCCTCCGTCGGAGGATTTATCGAGGTGATGACGATGCAGTTCCCCATGGCTCCGTATCCCATTGCGACAACTTGATCGGGTGCAGATAGAGATGCTGATCTGGAAACTCATCCAGCAGTCGCCGGAGCGACCCTCCGTAGCGGTCGAGGATCGCACGGTCCTCGGCCGTCCAGAGAGCCCGGCCCTGATAGGGGAGTGCCTGCTCCGTCACAATCTCATCGGCCGCCAACACGAGCGCCGTGGGGATCGCCAGTTCCACGAATAACCGCCCCACGGCAAACAAGCCGCAGAGGTGCGCGAATGGCCGGATGCACCGCCGACTGACGGCGAAGATGTCGGAGTAGCTGCCGACCAGCGGATACCGCATGGCATACCGCACCCTGCGTTCGGCGTCGGTGGCGGGCTGCCTATTCATGACCTGGAAATACGTGAGCGGCTCGGCCGTCAGCCCGAAGCGGGCGAAGCGGGCGGCCGCCGTGGATGCATCGGGCAACAATCCGACGATCTGGGCACCCAGAACGTTGGGATTCCAGCGGGCAGCCTCGGTCGCCCGGGGCCAATACTCAGTGAGTCTGTGGAGCTCGCCGAATCCGGGAAGAAAGCAGGCCTCGGTATCCAGCCGCAGCCGCTCCCGATAGGTGTCCTCGGAGATGTCGGGCCGCAGCAGGAGATCGTCCGCCACGAACAGGTAATGGTCGAACGCGTCATCGACGATCTGGGAGACCGCCTGGCTGACATACCCCTGGAAAAAACGACTGTTTTCGTAGACCGGCACGACATGCGACGCCGGCCCCGTGTAGAAGGGAGCGAGGTGCCGGATGTGACGAAACCGACTGCCGTAGAGCCTGTCGAGCGTGGCGATGTTCGCGTAATGTGGATGATTGTGAATGATCACCAACACAACGCTGCTCATGGACGACCTCTCGCCTGCCGGAACCATGCCGCAACGTCGTGCGATCAGAGCCGCTTGGGATCGCGCTTCAGCTTCGGGGGGCCGAGCATCTTTTTCTTGTCGTCGGCCCGGGCGTTCGGCATGTTCGGATTGTTGTTGCCCTGCATGCCTTTCTCGCCGTTGACGTCGTTGAACGTTTCGGTCCACTCGTAGCCGAGCGGCATCCGCAGCTCCTCGGCGGCGAGCAGCGCCCAGGGCGTGCCGGGATGGTCGTTCACCACACGGGTGAGCAGTTCATCGGCCTGCTTGGCCAGTTTCTCGGTGGCCGACCCGACCTTCACCACGTCGCTCGGCACGAGCTTCCAGGTGTCGCTCTTGGGGTTCTTGAACGTCATGCCGAGCGAGGCCTGAGCCAGCATGAGGTTGTAGGCGTCGGTGCGCACCTTGACGGCGAGCACACGGCCGAGGGCCAGATCGTATCCCGCCTGCCACCGCTTCTCCCGAATCCGTTCCCGGTCCGACAGGCCGCCCTTGAGAAGTTCGTAGAGGGCGTCGATCTTCGGCTGGAGCCGTGCCGCGGCTTTCTGGGCATCCCCGAGCAAATTCTTGAGGGTACCTTCGTCTTTCCGCGGAAACGTCATCTCCGGCGACTCCATAGGCTCGAGCGCCGACTTTCGGGCCGCCTCCACGAGCACCTGCTTGGCACGATTCTCAGCGAGCTCCTGCTTGAGCTTGGCCTGCGAGACATAGTCGGGCTGGTAGGCACGCATCACATCGGCGTCGAAGAAATACCGCAATTGCGCGGCCATCGGCGCGGTCATCTCGTTGGTCACCCGCCCCCGTGCACCGCTGTTGGCGTGCACGCGGAAGTAGATGCCATTGGTGTCGGCGCAGATCTTCGACAGGCTGAAGGGGCCGAAGCCCGAGTCGATCGCGTCGTCGGCAAAGCGACCGGACCGCACGCGGACGACCTCCGGATAGAGCGTCTCAGGCCCCTGCTCGATCACGACCCACTGCTCGTCCTGCTCGTACTTGGGATCGAACTCGACGTACTTCATCCGCACCTCGGCGAGGCCAAACGGTGCCGGCACCCCCACCACGTACACGGGAATGCCAAGGCCCACGCAATACTTCGTGGTGTCGTCGGCCTTGTCCTGGTCGTTCCCCACCTCGTCGGTGAAGACCACGATCATCACGTTCTTTTTCGGGGACGACGTGCGGAAAATGCGGGCCGCCTCGGCCGTGCGGCGGATCGCAGTGAACGTGTTTTCCGATCCGCTCGGATCGACGGGGATCGACTCGATCGCCTTGACGACTTCCTCGACCTCGTCGGTAGGCTTGGGCGTGACGAGCGACACGCTCTCTCCGAAGGCCACCACCATGTTCGTGAGGTCGGGGCGGCGGGCCGACGAGCGGTTGGCACCGAGCTCGTCGAACACGCGGTCGAGACGATCGGCGATCTGCTGCCGCTGGGCCGACAGGCTCACCGACTGGTCGAACACCCAACACACGACGGTCGGCCGCTGGGCGAGCGCGGCGGCGATCTCGGCGGTGAGGTGATCGACGGCTCCAGCGGCGCCTGTCGTGCCGACGCCGACGGACCCCTTCACCGTCACCGTGGTGTCGATCTCCTGTGCCGTGGGTAGGTCGTCGACCACCTGCAGGGTGAGGTCGCTCGCCAGGTCGGGCTCGGCCTCGACCGACACCACGGAGATCTCCGAGAGGGTCGGCGCGAGCGCCTGGGCCACGGAGTCGCTCTGGTCGCTCTCAGCGCCTTCCGTCTCCTGCCGTTCGTCGGAGACGGTGATCTCCTGCGGCACGAGCTGCACCTCTTCCTCGGCGGCGAGCGGGGCCTCGATGACGGTCACGTTGCGAACCGCCTTCGGCGGCTCAGCGAGGCCGGCGAGCGCCAGCCCCAGGAGCACGACCACATGGATCGCGAGACTCATGGCCCAGGCCGGTGCGTCGCCATCGAGCGGACCGTCCTCCTCGGCGAAGACGTCGGCCCACCACGCCTGTGCTCGTTGCATCAGATTCATAGGCAGGGGTGACACCCGGGAGGCTCCGGGCCGTGGGAGGCAAGGCTGCTCCGGCCCTGCCCCGACCCCAAACAATCAATTCGTGAGTGAAAGTGTACCTTATTCCCAGTCCCGATGGCCCGGCCTGGAACTGGCTGGAGCCGGCTTCCGCCCCTTGGAACGCTTCCATGCCCCCGCTTTTCATGCCCCCCCTCCCCATGGTCATTCTTGCCCGCCGCTCGGGGTTGAGGCGACTCGTGACGACGGCGTCAGTCGCCTGCCTCTTGGCGGCCGGCAGCGCGTCAGTGACCCCCGCACGTGCCGCGGCCGATGGCCAGCGGTTCGATCTCGAAACCTCCGACGGAGTCACCTTGGCGACGTGGCTCTATGAGCCACCGGAAGACGCGAAGACCCTGGCGACCGTGATCCTCGTGCACGACTTCGAAGGCTCGCACGAGACGGTCGAGCCGCTCGCCGTCGCGCTTCGGGACGCCGGCTGCACCGTCGCCGTGCCCGACCTGCGCGGCCACGGCGCGAGCAAGAACCGCACGCAGCCAGGGGGCCGCGACGACACGCTCGACATCCGTCAGATGCGCAAGCCCGATCTCGAACTCATCGCGGCCGGTGCGGGCGGCAGGCTGCGCGAGCAGTCGGCGGTGCGCGGCGATCTCGAGACGGTGCACGCATTCCTCGCCTCCCGGAGCGGTTCACCTCCCGACACGCTCGTGGTCGTCGGGTGCGGGGCCGGTGCCACGCTGGCGACGCTCTGGACGGCCGCCGACTGGGCATGGCCTCCGCTCGCGAGTGGCCCGCAGGGGCAGCACGTGCAGGCGCTCGTGCTCGTGAGCCCGTCGTGGACCGCGAAGGGTGTGTCGCTCCAGCCTGCGCTCGGCACCGACGCCGTCAAACAGGAGATTCCCGTGATGGTGCTCGCCGGCACCCACGACCGCGATGCGATCCGCCTCTTCGACCAGCTCAAACGTCAGCGGCCGAAGGCATGGTTCGACCAACGGGCCGGAGCGGAATTCACGAAGGCCAAGGATGTTGAAAAGCCCGGCGATGCCACGCTCTTTTTGATGCAGCTCGACACACCGCTCGCGGCTGACAAACTCGCGGCCGAAGCTGACGCCGCTGCCCGCATCAAGACCTTCTTCTCGCTCGTGCTCGACGCCGATCGCTGAGCCGCCCTCAGGGCAGCCGGAGTTCCATGCCCGCCACGACCAGCTGGGGATTGCGAAGCAGGTCGCGATTGGCTTCGAAGAGCCGCGGCGCCATCGAACGATCGCCGTAGAACCTCTGCGCGAGGCTCTCGAGCGTCTCGCCCGGACCGACCCGCACCTTCGACGGCCGACGGCCCGGCTCGATCACCTGCCCCGCCAGCGGATTCTGCTGCACGGCCGGCACGCTCCAGGCCGGTGGAATCCGCAGCTCCATGCCGATCGGCAGCACATTCGGGTCGGCGAGCCGGTCGCGATTCACCGACCAGATAGCCTGGGCTCCCCCAGCGTGCCCGTAGAGTCTGATCGCGATGCTTGTGAGATCGTCCCCGTCGCGGACGACGTAGGTCGAGGTATCGCCCTGCGGCAGGCTCGCTGCTCCACGGGCGAGCGCCGTATTCGATCCATTGGCAGACCAGGCCACGGCCAGCGGCGGCGGCGCGTCGGCGTCGAGCAGAGGCGGTGGCGGCACGTCGAGTGTGGACCGATAGGCCGCGTCGATCGCCGGAGTCGACCGCGCGAGATCCATGGCCACCGGCGGCAGGGCGCCAGGGGGCGTCGGCGGGCGATAGTCACCGCGCGGCACGAAGGGGGCCGAGGGAGCGGCCTGCTGTTCGTGGGAAAGTGGCTCGGGCCATGCGGGCGGTGGCCCGGCATTCTCCGGCTGCACCGGAGCGAAGGTGGCCGGCGTCATCGCGGGCTGGGCTGCCTGCTGCACCCAGGCCACCGTCTCCGGAGGCGGTGCCAAGGCGGCCCGCCGCCCGTGGGCGGCCACCAGGCTCGCGGCATAGGGGCCCGCCACGATCACGCCGGCGACGAGCATCGCCAGCCCGACCACGAATCGGACCGTCTGCACAACCTTCGACATGAGCGTCCTTCCCACAACGGGGCCACGCTCAACTATGCCCCCGATCGGGCTCCCGGACGGCGGCTCCGGGCCTCACCTGCGCTCGAAATACCTGCTTCGGGCCCGCAGCCTGCTTACAGCCGGCAGAGTTTGCCAGGGAGCGGGCCGGGCAGGCCTCACACAGGCGCCGGCTCAGGCCGCCCGGGCCGCGGCCGGGGCCGGCTCGCCGAGGCCGAAGCGATGCTGCAGCCAGAGCACGATCGGTGAAGCGATGTAGATCGTGCTGTAACTGCCGGTGATGATGCCCACGAGCATTGCGAAGGCGAAGGCATGAATGCCCTGTCCGCCGAATGCGTAGAGGATGAGCGTGGCCAGGAAGGCCGTGCCCGAGGTGAGGATCGTGCGGCTCAAGGTCTGGTTCACGGCCTTGTCGATCATCCCCGCGGTCACGTAGCGGGCCTTGCCGCGGAGTTCACGTAGACGATCGAAGATCACGATCGTGTCGTTGATCGAGAAGCCCACGATCGTGAGCAATGCCGCCACCACGTCGAGGCTGATCTTGAAGTCGTCGACGAGGGCCCAGCCCATGAACGGCGCCACGAACTTGCTGAGCGCGAGGCAGGCCACCGTCACGAGCACGTCGTGGGCGAGGGCCACCACGGCCGCGAGGCCGAAGGCGACGTTCTGAAACCGGAGCCACACGTAGAGCACGATCATCAGCAGGCTCGCCAGCAGGGCGTAGACCGCGGTCACCTTCGTGTTGCCCGCGACCTTGCCACCGATCGTGTTCGCCGAGAGATACACAGGCGTGTCGTTGAGCTTGTTCGCCACCCGCTGGAGCACCTTGCGGGCCGCGTCGGGATCGAGCGACGTCGACAGCGCCCAGTTGCGATAGGGCTTGAGGCGGCTCGTCATCCCTTCGGCCTCCAGCTCGAACGGGGCGTCTGCCTGCCCCTCCGCCTCGCAGGCGGCCTGGATGGTCGACCTCAGCGTGAGCAGGTTGATCTTCTCTGGAAAGTCGAGCGCCGCCACCGTCGTCAGGCCGCCGGCCGCCGGCTTCGCCGGGCTGCCATCGGCAGACTTCTCGGCCTTGGCCGTCGAGGTCACCTCGCCGAAGCCCATCGAGTAGGTCTGCAGCCGGCCGGGAAACGCCTCGCGGAGGGCGCGCTCCACCGCATCGTCGTCCCGGAGCGAGGTGTCGATCTTGTAGCGCAGCCCGGGAGCGGAGTCGGCGGTGGTCACCGCGCTCACCGCGGCATCGGGTAGAGCCGACACTGCCGTGCGCACGTCGGCGATGTCGAGTGCCTGGTCGGGCTTAAAGGCCACCTGCACGCTCGTGCCACCGGTGAAATCGATGTCGAAGAGCCCTTGGCCACGCTGCTGGGCCGCCGCGAGCCCGAGCAGGATGAAGAGGGTGGAGCCGATGATCGCCGGCACCATCCACTTCACGAACTGGAAGTTCGGCTGGCCGAAGAGCCGCGCCATCGAGAGCGTGGTGATCCAGCGGTTGCGCTCGGCGAGGTCGAAAATCACCCGCGAGCAGAACACCGCCGTAAAGAGGTTCAACGACAGGCCCAGCACGAGCGTCACGGCGAAGCCCTTGAGCTGGTCGGTGCCGATCGCGAACAGCACGATGCCGGTGATCAGCGTCGTGAGGTTGGAATCGACGATCGTGGAGAAGGCCCGCTGGAAGCCGTTGCGGATCGCCGTGCGCACGCCGGCGCCCCGGTCCATCTCTTCGCGCATTCGCTCGTAGATGAGCACGTTGGCATCGACGGCCATGCCGACGGAGAGCACGAGGCCGGCGAGGCCGGCGAGCGTGAAGGCCGCCTTGATCGAGATCATGAGCGCGAGCACGAGGATGATGTTGAGCATCACCGCCAGGTCGGCCACGAAGCCCGAGAACCGGTAGTAGGCGAGCATGAACGTGAGCACGACGATCGTGGCCAGGAGCATGGCCCTCGCACCGGAGCGGATCGTGTCGGCCCCGAGCTGCGGGCTGATCTTCTGTTCGCTGATCGGCTCGCTCTGGAGCGCCGCCGGCAGGCTGCCCGCGTTGAGCACGCCCACGAGGAAGTCGACGTCGGCCTGCTTGAAACTGCCGGTGATCTGCCCGTCGCCCGAGATGGCACTACGGATCGTGGGGGCCGAGAGGAGCGTGTCGTCGAGCAGGATGCCCAGACGGCTCGTGAGCCGGTTCGCCGGATCGGGGAGGTTTTGGCCGGTGAGCGTGCCGAAGAGCGCCGCCCCGGACGAATTGAAGGAGAAGTTCACGCACGGCTGGAGGTTGTTGTCGTAGCTCGATGCAGACCGCGAGAGATAGCCGCCCGTGACGTTGAACCGGTCGAGCACGACGAGCACTTCCACCCGGCCGTCGGGCATCGAGCGGGTGACGAGGCCCCGATCTTCGGCGGGGTTCATCTTCGCGGTATCGAGCTGCACCCAGCGGCCGATCGCCGATCCGCCGTCGAGCACGGTGGTGCCGGCGGCGGTGCTGCCGAGCTCGATCACCCGCTTGTGCCGCGGATCCTCGGGATTGGCCGTGATCCGGAATTCGAGCACACCGGCGCTCGACACGATCCGCTTGATGAGGTCGACCTCGGCCTGATCGACGTCGGGCACGATCACCTCGAGCTGGTCGAGGCCGTAGCGGCGCACCGTCACTTCCTTCTGTCCGCCCGGATTGACGCGCCGGCTGACGGCCGCCACGAGCTTGTCCATGTCGATCGGGGCGGCAGCCTCGGCGTTGCCTTCCGCGTCGACCGTCTTCGCAGCCTGCTTGGCAGCGTCGATCTCGTAGACGAGGATCACGCCCCCCTTCAGATCGATGCCGAGCCGCGGCGGCCAGCCGAGCACCGTCACCGCGACGCCGGCCGTGAGGGCGACGAGCACCGCCGCCATGCGGCCCCACATGTCGCTCGCCCGCAGCTGCTTCGCCAAGAGCCAGGCGACGAGCGTCGGCACCGCGATCACGAGCAGCGTGAGCAGCCAGAGAAACCAGCCCTCCCGCCACACCGGCGGCAGCGTCGCCGCGGGGGTGGCCACGGCCGTGCCGGTGGCCACGGCGACAGCGTCGGCCTGGGCGAAAAGAAAACTCGTGAATGCGTTGCTATCCATGGCGATGTTCGTCCTGTTCGAAAGCGGTGTTGTGCCGGGCGGGCCCCGGCGGCTTTAGCTCCCCGGCGTAGACGTTCCCTCCGTGTCGGAGAGCACCTTCGAGATGCTCGCCAGCGTCACGGTGAGCCGGACGTTTTCCGATTCGTCCACCTTGAGCGAAACCCTGTCGGCTGCACGGTCCACGTTGGCCACCGTGCCGTAGATGCCCGATGTCGTGAGCACGCGATCGTTTTTCTTGAGACCGGCGAGCAGATCCTGCTGCTTCTTCATCCGCTCCCGCTCGGGCTTGTAGAGCAGAAACCAGGCCGCCGCCAGCACCAGCACGAACGGCAGGTAGGAGACGAGGAGTTCGAGGGGATTGGGCGGCTGCTGCATGGTGGTACCACGGGCTTCGTGGGGCAAACGAAGCCGCAAATGTATCGGCCACCGCGCGCCACGGACAAGGGCAGACCGGCTTCGGGCCGCGGAAGAACACTCGCCGAACGCCGTGCCGAGGACGGTCACTCGCCAACGGTGGTAAACCTCGGCAGCAAGTCGGCCGCGACGGCCGCGAACGTCCCCGCCACGATCGCGGCCCGCAGCCGCGCGACGAGCCGCTGATAGAAGGTGAGGTTGTGGATCGACGCGAGCACCGGTCCGAGCATCTCGCCGGCCATGAAGAGATGCCGGAGATAGCTACGACTGTGGCGGCAGGCCAGGCAGGGGCAGCCCTCCTCGAGCGGCCGCTGGTCGTGGGCATGGCAGGCGTTTCGCAGCCGCACCTGCCCGGCGAAGGTGTAGACGAGCGAGTTGCGGCCGCAGCGGGTGGGCAGCACGCAGTCGAACATGTCGATCCCGGCGGCCACGGCGTTCACGATGTCCTGCGGCTGCCCGACGCCCATCAGATAGCGGGGCTTGTCGGCCGGCAGGTGCGGCGTGGTCGCCCGCAACGCCTGCCCCATCGCCTCGGGGCCTTCGCCGACCGAGAGCCCGCCGACTGCGAAGCCTTCAAAGGGGAGCGCCCGCAGCGCCTCGGCGCTCTCCTGCCGGAGGTCACCGTCGAGCCCGCCCTGCACGATCCCGAACAGCGCCTGGTCGGGCCGCGTGCGGGCGGCGAGGCAGCGTTCGGCCCAGCGGAGCGACCGCCGCATGGCGCTCTCCACGCGATCACGCTCGGCCGGCAGCGCCACGACCTCGTCGAGCTGCATCGCCACATCGGCCCCGAGCCGCTCCTGTATATGGACGGCCCGTTCCGGCGTGAGATCGATGGGCGAGCCGTCGATGTGCGAGCGAAAGAACGCCCCCTCCTCCGTCACCTTCACCTGCTTGGCGAGGCTGAACACCTGGAACCCACCCGAGTCGGTGAGCGTGGGCCCATTCCAGCCCATGAACCGCGCGAGGCCCCCGCCCTCGGCCACGATCTCCTCGCCGGGCCGCAGGTGCAGGTGATACGTGTTGGCGAGAATCATCCCGGCGCCGGTCTCGGCCACCCGCCCGATATCGACCCCCTTCACGGTCGCGAGCGTAGCCACCGGCATGAAGAGCGGCGTCGGCACGCTGCCATGCCACGTCGCAAGCGTGCCGGCCCGCGCCGCGCCGTCGGTCGCCTCGAGCGTAATGCTGAATCCAGGCTGCATGGCGTCAGCATAATGCGACGTGATATCGCGCCCAAGCCGACGAGGCCCTGCCCCGTGTTCAATGATCAGGAAGCCCGAGGCGTAAGCCGAGAGGATGCCCCTCGCTGAGGCAGTGCCAAGCGCATGCGCTGGGCTTTGGAGGCCTCGGCGCTCTTGCCACGGTGCACGCTCAGGATGTCATCGGATGCTACCTAGTAGTTGATCTGGAACTGGAACCGCAGCAGGTCGCCCTGGAACTGGGCGTATTGGCCGTCGATGATCCGGTAGTTCGGCCCCGTGTTGGTCCGATTCACCCAGTCATACTCCCATGTCAGTTCCATCTGCGGTGTGAACTGCCATTCCATGCCAAGATTGAATTCCCCCTGGTAGGTCGCGGGGGAGTTCCGCTCCCAGAGGTAGCCGCCGCGGTAGGTCTGCCAGCGGAAAAACGGGAAGATCGTGCCCCATTTTTCACTGTCGATCTTGTAGTTCACAAGCACGTAGCCGCCCGAAAGCGGCCGGCTGGCGATCACGGGCCGGGTGGGCGGGTTGACTGGGCCGAGTTCGGGACCGTTGCCCGTGTTCCACTCGGTGACGAAGCCGAGCGGCTGCGGATAGTAGACGAAGGTGGCCCCCACCCGCTCATCGACAGGCCCGTTCGCCGGGTCGATGACCGGCGTGACCGTGCCGCTGGTGGTCACGATGGGTCCGGTGTACGAGGAATACCGACCCGCGTACGCCTGGACGCCGGCCTCCATGATCTGGCCGCCAGGCATCTTCCAGGGCGAGTTGAGCCGCAACACCATGTGCATGTTGTTGTTGGCCTCGGCCCTCGACACGCCCTGGCCGTTGTACACGCCGATGCCGAACACGCCGTAGTTGCCCGAGCCCTTGAGGCCCTCGTCGAGCACCTCCTTATAGAGGTCTTGGGCATACTCCGGCGTCCAGTAATAGAACACCCCCAGTTGCCGCTCGCCGAACACGGCACTGTTGAACGAGTCGCTGCGGTCGAGTGGAATGCGGTTCGAACTCGACTGCATGTTTTCCCAGCCGTAGGGAATCTTCGAAAGGCCCACCCGCGCGCGGTGGACTTTGTTGGTCGTCAGGTACACGTCGCCGTAGCAGTCACGAAGCTGCAGGTAGTTGATCGCTCCATCCTGCGCGCCCGGCACGCTGCCCGCGAGGTCGGGCTGGATGTAGAAGAACAGCCGATCGCTGAGGTCGCCCGAGAAGATCAACCGGCAACGGCGAATGAAGAAATGATTGAGCGGCGCGACCGAGCGGTCAGCGGGGTGGTAGGGAGGGGCGAGTTCCGGGTTGTCCCAGAGCACGCTGTTGATGCGAAACTGCGTATAGCCGCGGAGATTGATCCGCTCATACCACTCCTTGTCTTTCTCCTTCTCCTCATCAACCTTGCGGGTCTGCTCGTCGACGGTCTCGATCGCCGGGTCGCGAATCCTGTCCCAGCGGTCACGCAGCGGCGTCGACGATCCTGCCGAGCCACTCCCGGAGCCGCGGGTGTCCATCTCGTCGACGGTCTCGATCGCCGGATCTCGGATCTTGTCTTGGGCGAGTAGCATGTCCGCGGCGAACGGCGGCAGCTTCACCAGGGCGTCGTCCGACACGACGAATTCGCCGGCGCGGTCCTCCCAGACGCTCGCGAAATCCTCGGCCTGGAGCGGCACCTGGGCCGCAAGCAGAGTTCCGAGGACGGCGCCGGCCACCAGGCAGCCCAGACGGCAACCGGCGCAAACACCGGCGACGAGGATTCGAAGCGACATCAGAGCTGCAGACCGGGATGACGGAGGCCGGAAATACCGCCCGACAGGTATTGCCGACGCAATCTCCGTAGTCGACAGGATCGACAGAGACTCTCAGTGGGCTTGAGTTCCGATCAGGCCGGCTCTTCGACTCCGAACCGCCGACGCCTGCCCGCCTTGCCCAGACCCCCGGATCCTCTGAATGTACCTCCCCGCTGTGTCTCCAAGTTGCGCGGGCCCTGCCCGTCACCGGAGTAACCGCCGGCAGGCAAAAGGTCCCAGAGGAACGGACGAATCTCGGTGACCCAAGCCGGATCAGAAGATCCCGAGCGCCTCGAGCGAGTAGCGGACGATGAGGCCGGCGACCACCACGCTCACCATGCTCATGAGCTTCACGAGGATGTTGAGGCTCGGGCCGCTCGTGTCCTTGAAGGGATCGCCCACCGTGTCGCCCACGACCGCGGCCTTGTGGGCGTCGGTGCCCTTGCCGCCGTGCACGCCGCTCTCGATGTACTTCTTGGCGTTGTCCCAGGCGCCGCCCGCGTTGGCCATGAACACGGCCACGCAAAACCCGGTGGTCAGGCCGCCCACGAGCAGCCCCATCACGCCGCCCACGCCGAGCAGGAGACCCGTGACGATCGGCACGAGCAGTGCCAGCATCGACGGCAGCACCATCTCCTTCTGGGCCGCCTTCGTGCTGATAGCAACCGGGGCCGCGTAGTCGGGCATCTCGGTGCCCTGCATGATGCCCGGCTTCTCGCGGAACTGCCGGCGGACCTCCTCCACCATCCCCTTCGCGGCCCGGCCGACGGCCTTCATCGTCAGCGCACAGAACACGAACGTGCTCATGGCCCCAATGAAGAGCCCCACGAGTGTCTTGGGGTTCATGAGCGTGACATCGTAATGCCGCATGTAGTCGGCCATCCGGGCCTTCTTCACCGCCACGATCCTGTTCGATTTTTCGAGCTCATCGAGAGCCGCCGCGGACGGAGCATTTTCTACGAGCGTCTTGGATCTGAGCGCGCCGAAGTCGGGGATCGCCTTGTCGTCGAGCACCATCCAGGTGGTGTTCTTGGCCGGCTCGGTGCCGAGCTGGACGGCGATGCCGTTGGCGAGCTTCACCCACTGGCCCGCGGTGAGCTGCGTCCGCTTGCCGCCGATCGTGAGGTATTGGTCCGGCGTGCCTTCGATGTTCTCGGCCACGGCCTGGCCCCAGCGGTCGAACCCGATGCGGACTTCCTCGATGTATGCGGCGAGGAGAGCGAGCGCCGTCAGCGCCGCCGAGCCGATCGCAAAGCCCTTGCCGGTGGCGGCCGTCGTGTTGCCGAGGGCGTCGAGGGCGTCGGTCCGCTCGCGCACCACATCGGCGAGGCCGGCCATCTGGGCGTTGCCGCCGGCGTTGTCGGCGATCGGACCGTAGGCGTCGGTGGCGAGCGTGATGCCGAGCGTGGAGAGCATGCCCACGGCTGCGATCCCCACGCCGTAGAGGCCGAGCGCGAAGGCGTTGGGGTTGTCGAAGTCGAAGCCGTTCGCGAAGCCGAACGAGAGCAGCGTGGCCGCGCCGGTGACCAGCACGGGAGCCCAGGTCGAGAGCATGCCCTCGGCGATGCCGCCGATGATGATCGTGGCCGGGCCGGTGAGGGCCTGGTCGGCCAGTTCCTTCGTGGGGGCGAATTCGTTGCTCGTGGAGTACTCCGTCCACTTGCCGATCAGCCAGCCGGCCACGAGGCCCACGATCACGGAGATCGCGACGCCGAGATGGCTCCAGCCCATCATCAAGAAGGTGATCACGAACGTCGCGCCGATGATCGCGATCGTGGAAAGATTGATTCCCTTGGCGAGGGCGGCAAGGAGCGCCTTCTGCGACGAATCCTCCTTCGTGCGCACCTGCCAGATGCCCCAGATCGAGAGCAGCGTGCCCACCGACGCGATCGCCATCGGCAGGAACAGCGCCGCCATCTGCATGCGATAATCACCCGGGAACGCCGCCACGCCGAGGGCCGCGGTGGCCAAAATCGAGCCGCAGTAGCTCTCGTAGAGGTCGGCGCCCATGCCGGCGACGTCGCCCACGTTGTCGCCCACGTTGTCTGCGATGGTGGCGGGGTTGCGGGCGTCGTCTTCCGGAATGCCGTGCTCCACCTTGCCCACGAGGTCGGCACCGACGTCGGCCGCCTTCGTGAAGATGCCGCCGCCCACGCGGGCGAAGAGGGCCTGCGAGCTCGCGCCCATGCCGAAGCAGAGCATCGTCACCGTGATCTCCTCGAGCGAGAGCGGCGTGAAGCCGAACATCGGCACGAGCCAGTAGAGAATCGCGAACCAGAGCATGATGTCGAGGAGGCCGAGGCCGACGACCGTGAGCCCCATCACGGCGCCCGAGCGGAAGGCAACCTGCAGGCCGTCATTGAGCGACCGCTCGGCGCCGGCGGCAGTGCGGCTGCTGGCGAGCGTGGCCGTCTTCATGCCGAACCAGCCGGCGAGGCCGGAGAACAGGCCGCCCGAGATGAAGGCGAACGGCACCCACGCACTCTGCACCTTGAGCACGAAGGCGAGGATCAGCAGCAAGAGGAAGATCACGAGAAAGAAGCCCGCCACCACCTTGTATTGCTGCTTCAAGTAGGCATCCGCACCGGTCCGCACGTAGCCGGCGATGTCGATCATCTTCTGCGAGCCGGCGGGCTGGGCCTCCATCCACTTGAAAAACTGCCAGGCCTGGAAGAGCGCGAGCACGGAGCCTGCCGTGCCGACGAGCCACCAGAAACCGTAGGGGCCGAAGAACCAGGCCTGCGACGCGGCATCGGCGGCCTCGGCAGCCGAGGCCGTGGCGGCAGCCAGGAGAACGGAACACACAGCGGCACCAGCAGCGATGAAACGATTCACGGTCGGAGAACTCCAAGGAAGGTGTGCGGGGAACGCAAAAGCCGGCCCATCGGCTTCGCAAGCGTGTGCGAAATCTACTTCCGCGAAAAAACGCGTGTCAAACCGCGGTTGCCGAGCACGGCTGAAGCGCCCTCTTCCGGACCCTGAGAGAAAACGCGCAGCGGCGTGACGCCATCACCCCTGCCCGACCGGCACCTTGCCGATCGAGTGATAGGTAAACCCACGGGCCCGCATCTCTGGGGGCGAATAGAGGTTGCGGCCGTCGAAGATCACCTTGGCCTTGAGCCGGCGGGCGACATCGTCGAAGTCGGGCCGCCGGAAATCGCCCCACTCCGTCACGATCGCGAGGCAGTCGGCCCCGTCGAGGGCGTCCATCACGCCCGCGGCGTACTCGAGCCGATCGCCGTAGATCGCCCGCACATTATCCATCGCTTCGGGGTCGAACACCCGCACGCTCGCCCCACCCGCGAGCAGCCGCTCGATCAAGTCGATCGCCGGGGCATCGCGCACATCGTCGGTGCGCGGCTTGAAGGCGAGGCCCCAGACGGCCACCTTCTTGCCCCGCAGGTTGCCCCCGAAGTGGGCCACGATCTTTTCGCCGAGCACCTTTTTTTGAGCGAGGTTCGTGTCGTGCACGGCGGCGAGAATTCGTGGGCTCACGCCCTTATCGCGAGCCATGGCGGCGAGCGCCTGCACGTCCTTCGGAAAGCAACTGCCGCCGTAGCCGACCCCCGGGAAGAGAAACGCGAAGCCGATCCGGCTGTCGTGGCCGATGCCGCGCCGGACGTCGTCGATGTCGGCCTCCATACGCTCGCAGAGATTCGCCACCTCGTTGATGAAGCTGATCTTCGTGGCGAGAAGGGCATTCGCCACGTACTTCGTCATCTCCGAGCTTTCTGGCGACATGACGAGAAACGGGTTTTCTGTGCGCAAAAACGGCAGATACAGGCTCCGCAGGATGTCGCCGACATCGGGCGACCGCACGCCGACGACCACACGGTCGGGCTTCTGAAAGTCTTCGATCGCGGCGCCTTCCTTGAGAAACTCGGGGTTGCTCGCCACCCGGCAGTCGCGGCCCGTCCGTTCTTTGAGCCGCTTCTCGATGCCGGCACACGTGCCGACGGGCACGGTGCTCTTTGTGACGACGACGGCGCGGTCGTGCAGGTGCGGCGCGATCGTGTCGACAACCTTCCAGAGGGCGGAGAGATCGGCCGACCCGTCGGCTGCCGGTGGCGTGCCGACTGCCAGAAAGACCACTTCCGCGGCATGAATAGCCGCGGCCGTGTCGGTCGTGAATTTCAGCCGGCTGGCGGCCACGTTCCGCTCGACGAGCTCTTCGAGGCCCGGCTCGTAGATCGGCACCTCACCCCGGTTGAGCCGGGCGATCTTGTCGGCGTTGATATCGAGGCAGGTGACCGTGTTGCCGCTGTCGGCGAAACAGGTGCCCGTGACGAGGCCCACGTAGCCTGTGCCGACGACGCCGATTCGCATGATAAGAAGCCCCGGGGCGGGAAGGAGGATGACCATGACAGGCTGAAGCCTGTCCTACAACTCACACGACGTCAGCGGCTACTCGGCGGGCGGGGCCTCGTCGGCCTCTTCCTGCTCGCTCGGCGGCACCGGCACGACGGCCGCGAGCGAGTCGCTCTCGTCGAGCCGCATGATCCTCACGCCCTGCGTGTTGCGGCCGATCGCGTTGATCTCCCGCACGTTCACCCGTTGGATCTTGCCACGGGCGGTCATCATCAGCACCTGATCTTCGGCCCGCACCGCCACGATCGACACCACCTGCCCGTTGCGGGCGGTGGTCTTGATGTCGCGGATGCCCTTGCCGCCGCGGTGCTGCGTGCGATACCGCATGCCGCTCGAGCCCTCGCCATCGGCCTCCTCACCGGCTTCCGCCGGCTCGGCGGGCTCGGCCTCCGGAGCTTCGCCTTCTTCGCCCGGTGCCGGGCCGGTCAGGGGCGTGCCGGCTCCAAACGGCGTGCGCTTGCCGTAGCCCTGTTCGCAGACCGTGAGCAGGGTCGCATCGGCGTCGGCGACCACCATCCCCACCAGCCGGTCGCCGGAGCCGAGCTTGATGCCGCGCACGCCGCTCGTGTCGCGGCCCATCGGCCGCACGTCGGACTCGGGAAAGCGAATCGCCATCCCCTTCCCCGTGGCGAGCACGAGTTCGTCGCCCGGCTTCGTGACGACGGCATCGACGAGCTCGTCGCCCTCGCGGAGCTTGACCGCGATCAGGCCCTTCGTCCGCCGGCGGCGATACTGCTCGAGCGCCGTCTTCTTCACCATGCCGCTCCGCGTCGCGAGCATCAAAAACTGGTTTGGATCCTCGAAGCCGCCCACGGCGCGGCAGTCGGCCACCTTCTCGCCGGGCTCGAATTCGAGCAGATTCACGAGCGCCCGCCCCTTGGCATCGCGGGCCAGCTCGGGCAGCTCGAACACCCGCATCGAAAACACCTTGCCGAGCGTGGTGAACACGAGCAGCCAGTCATGGGTGCTGGCCACGAAGAGGTGCTCGATCGGATCTTCTTCGTCGGCCGTGGCACCCTTGAGGCCCTTGCCGCCACGCCGCTGGGCGCGATACGTGTCGGCCGGCGTGCGTTTGACGTATCCAGCCCGGCTGATCGTGACCACCATCGTGGCCTCGGTGATCAGCTCGGCCATGTCGCGGATGTCGCCCACCTCGCCGCTGATCTCCGTGCGACGGTCGTCGGCATGCTTGCTCTCGACCTCGACGAGCTCCGCGCGGATGAGCGCCTTGATGTTGGCCTCACTCGAGAGAATCCGCCGAAACTCCCCGATCTTCGCGAGCAATTCGCGGTGCTCACCCGTGAGCTTCTCTTGCTCGAGGTTCACGAGCTGCCCGAGCGTGAGCCGGAGGATCGCGTCGGCCTGCACCGGCGAGAGGCCGTATGTCTCGGCCGCCCCGCGCTCCTCCGTGAGGACCGCGAAGCCTTCGGCGCCGAGCGCCCGCTCGAGCAGCGCCGCCGGCGTCTGAATCTGGCACAGCCGCTCCTTGGCCTCAGCCTGCGACTTCGAACTGCGGATGATCCGAATCACCTCGTCGATGTTGGCGAGCGCGACGAGCAGCCCCTCGAGCGTGTGCTTGCGGCTGCGGGCCTTCGCGAGCAGATGCTGCGTGCGGCGGCGGATCACCGTGGTGCGGTGCCGCAGGAACTCGTCGAGCATGCTCTTGAACGACAGGATCCGCGGCTTGCCGTCGACGAGCGCCAGGAAGATGAGCGAGAACGACGTCTGGAGCGGCGAGAACTGGTAGAGCTGATTGAGCACGACGTCGGGGTCGGCATCACGCTTGAGTTCGAGGATCAGCCGCACGGGCTCCTTGAGGTCGCTCTCGTTGCGGATCGCCGAGATGCCCTTGATGCGGTCTTCATTGACGAGTTCGGCGATCTTCTCCTCGATCGCATCGCGGGTCTGCTGATACGGAATCTCCGTGACCACGATCCGGCTGCGGTTCTTGCCGAACTCCTCGACATGCGCCCGGGCCCGCAGCGTGATCGTGCTCCGGCCCGTCAGATAGCCGCGCACGAGCGACTCGCGGCCCATCACGATGCCGCCCGTCGGAAAGTCGGGGCCCGGGACGATTTCCAGGATCTCGGCCATCGTCGTGGCCGGATTGTCGATCAGCTTCACGAGCGCCCGGCACACCTCGCCGAGGTTGTGCGGCGGGATGCTCGTGGCCATGCCCACGGCGATGCCGCCGGCGCCGTTGACCACGAGGTTGGGAAACCGGCTCGGCAGCACGACGGGCTCGGTGTTCCGCTCGTCGTACGTCGGCACGAAGTCGACCGTGTCGAGCTCGAGATCGTCGAGCATGAGCGCGGCGATCGGCGAGAGCCGGGCCTCGGTGTATCGCATGGCGGCCGCGGGCAGACCGGCGATCGAGCCGAAGTTGCCCTGCTTGTCGACGAGCACGTGCCGCATGTTCCATTCCTGGGCCATGCGCACGAGCGTGGGATAGATCACGCTCTCACCGTGCGGGTGGTAGTTGCCGCTGGTGTCGCCGGAGATCTTCGCGCACTTCACGCGGGAGGCGCCGGGCGACAAATTGAGATCGTTCATGGCGACCAGGATCCGCCGCTGCGACGGCTTGAGCCCGTCGCGGACGTCGGGCAGGGCCCGGCTGACGATCACGCTCATTGCGTACGTCAGATAGCTGTCTTTGAGCTCCTGCTCGATGGGCAGCTCGATCAGCCGCCCGCCCGAAATGTCACGGAGCGTCCCGTCCCCCCCGGCTGCGCCGTCCCCCGGCGTTCCCTCGCCGTCCAATTTTTCATCATCTGCCAAGGGGCACTCTCCCGGTCGTTCCCTGAGTCGGTTCGTCCCTGATTTCGGGCTGCGTAGACCGACTGAACATACCCGTCCTCCGGCACCGGTCAACCGGCCTGAACCCCGTGGGAAACAACGACTTCCGCACGATGGGAACGCCTTGACCGCCGCCGGGCAGCCCCCTAGTCTCCCGCCCCGATTCCAGGCCGCCCTGCCGCGGCCGATCGGGCCTGAGTCTCAGCCGGCCGAACGAGGCGCACGAGCGTGATGCAAACCCGTCTGCATGCCCCGCTGATCTTCGCGGCAGCGGCCTGCACGCTCCTCCTCAATCTCGGCCGTCCCGCCCTCTGGGATGACGACGAGCCGAAGAATGCCGCCTGCTCGCTGGCGATGCTCGACTCGGGCGACTGGCTCGTGCCGACGTTCAACGGCCGCCTCCGGGTGGAGAAGCCGCCACTCGCGAATTGGGTGCAGATCGCCGGCTTCACCCTCTGCGGACGCAATGAAACCGGCGCCCGCATCGGCTCGGCCCTGCTCACGATCGGAACCTGCCTGCTCACCTGGCAGATCGGCCGCCGACTGCTCGGATCGGAGGCCGGCTTTCTCGGCGGACTGGCGCTGGCGACATGCGTGTGGACCGCGGTCGGTGGCCGCGCCGCCACACCCGATGCGCCGCTCGTGTTCTGCACGACGCTCACCCTCTGGCTGTTCGTGCGCGGCACCGCCGGGGGGACGCAGGGGCTCGGCCGGACGGCTGCGATCGGCGTCGGGGCCGCCTGTGGCCTCGCAGCCCTCGCGAAGGGCCCGATCGGCCTCGTCCTGCCCCTGGCATCGTTCATGATGTTCGCCGCCTGGCAGGCAAAGGGCCGGATCATGCCCTCATGGGCCGCGGCCTTCGGCGGCCTACGCCTGCCGATCGTACTCGTCACGGCGCTCGCCGTGGCGCTGCCGTGGTATGCCTGGGTGGCCTATCGCACCGACGGAGAGTGGCTGCACGGGTTTTTCCTCGTGCACAACGTGGGTCGATTCACCGCGCCGATGGAAGGGCACGCCGGATCGCTCCTCTACTATCCGGGCGTGGTCGCCATCGGCCTCTTTCCCTGGTCGGCGGTGCTCGTGGCGATGATCGCCCATGCCGTCGTGATCCTCCGCTCGCGCTCGGCGCACCCGAGCCGGCCCGGCGTCGCCCTGCTGGCCGCGTGGGCGGCCGTCTGGGTCGGCGCGCTATCGTGTGCGGGCACGAAACTCCCCGGCTACATCTGGCCGGCCTATCCCGCGCTCGCCCTCGCGACAGCCCTGTTTCTCGTCGATTGGTCGCGGGGCGCCGTCTCGTTCGCGCTTCCCGGCCGCGATCCGGCCCGTGCCCGGGCGGTCGTGATGCAGATCGCCTGGGCATCGCTCGGCTTCGGTGGGCTGGCGATCGCCGTCGGCCTGCCCGTGGCCGCACGGCTCTTCGCGCCCGGCAACGAATGGCTCGGCTTCATCGGGGTCGTGCCGCTCGTCGGTGCGTTCGTCGCCTGGAGAGCCGACGCCGCCGGCACTCCCGCGCGGGCGCTCGCGGCGCTCGCGGTGTCGGCGTGCCTCGTGGTGACGCTCCTGGCGGGTGTGGCGACGCACCGCATCAGCCGTGGGACCGGCATGCGCGAGCACGTGGCGCAGCTCGCCGCACACGGCAGCGGCCCGTGGGCCTGCTTCTGGAACGTGCCGCCCAGCCTCGTGTTCTACGCCGACACGGACATCGCCAAACTCGACACCCCGGCCGACGCGGCCCGCCATCTCGCCAGCCATCCGCAGGCGCGGCTGGTGGTCGACAGCCGGCACGAACATCTCGTGCAGCCAGACCTGCCGGCCGATTGCGCGGTGCTCGCGAGAATCCCCACGCTCGGCGACCGGCACTACGTGGTGCTCGGTCGCTCCCCAGACCCGGGGACGTCGTTGGCACTCGCCCCCTGAGCATTCATTTTGAGCATTCATTTCATGCCCCACGCCACCCCCACGGAATCGTCTTCCATGCTGCCCCGTCATTCCCTCGCCGTCGTGCTCGGCGCCTCGATCGTGAGCATGGCCGTCGGCTTCTGGCCGACCCCCTTCTGGGACGAAGACGAGCCCCGCTTCGCGGCCATCGCCCGCACGATGCTCGAGACCGGCGACTGGACCGTGCCGATCTACAACGGCACGCTCGCGGTCGACAAGCCGGTGCTCATGCACTGGTGCATGGCCGCCTGTTTCGCCCTCTTCGGCACCACGGAGATCGCCGCACGCCTGCCCTCCGCCGTGGCCACGGTGCTCGCGGCGCTCGCGCTCCTGCGGGCGGGCACACGCTGGTTCAGTCCCCTGGCCGGTGTGCTCGCGGCGCTCGCCTACGTGGGCTGCCTGCTCGTGGCGATCGAAGCGCACGCCGCCACCCCCGACGCGATCCTCACCGCACTCACCACCTGGGCGACGGTGCTCATCGCGGAGGCCTTCCTGCCGGCTCCGGGCGCGGCCGCCCCGGGCCGTCTCACGCTTTCGCGCGGGGCCCTCGTCGGCGGCCTCATGGGCCTGGCCGTGCTCTGCAAGGGGCCGATCGGATTCATCGGACCCCTCGCCGTGGCGCTGCCGTGGGTCTGGGGTGTCGAACTGCAACGGCGGCTGAAATACGGTGAACAGCAAAACCTCGGCAGCCTCGCCCGCCAGGCCTGCGGCGCGGTGCTCGATACGCTGCGGGCCACACGGCTCGCCACGGTCACGCTCACGATGCTCGCCGTCGCGGCGCCCTGGTATGTGGTGGTGGGCATGCGAACGGCCGGCGCGTGGCCCGCCGGATTTTTCTTTATCCACAACGTCGGCCGCTTCGCCGCGCCGATGGAGAAGCATGGCGGCAGCGTGCTCTATCACCCGCTCGGCATGCTCGTCGGCTTCTTTCCGTGGTCGTGCTTCCTGCCGCTGGCCGTGGTGCTGGCCGGCTGGCGGCTCTGGAAGCGGGCCTCTCCGCAGCCTGAAGCATCGGCGCTATTGCTCGCGCTTCTGTGGCTGGCCGTGTGGGTGGGCGCGTTTTCCGCGGCCGCCACGAAACTGCCCAACTACATCATGCCGGCGTATCCGGCGGCGGCCCTGCTCGTGGCGGCCCTCGCCGCCGATGCGGTCAGCCGCGCCCGCTGGCCGCATCCGGGCTGGCTCGCCTCCGGCCTGGGCTGGCTGGCGTTCGGCGGGCTCGCCACGTCGGCCACGGTGATTGCGGCCGCCTCGTTCGGCCTCACGGGCGGTGCACCGGCCGCCATCGTCGGGCTCGTGCCGGTGGTGGGAGCGATCGCGTGCTTCATGACGGCCCGCCGCAGCCGCCTCGAGCCGCTGTTCATCTTCGCCGCCACAAGCCTCGCGTTCACGGCGCTCGCCGTCGGACCGGCAGCGGGATGGATGGCCCGGGCGAATGCGCTCCCGACCCTCGTGCGTGAAGCCCATCGGCACGCCGGCGGGCATGCGCGGCTCGGCGCCTTCGGCCGCAACACGCCCAACATCGTCTTCTACGCCGACGGCCTCGTGCAGGAATGGCTGCCGGGCAAAGAGGCCGACGCAGGCGCATTCCTCGCCACCGGCGCCGACGCGGTGGTGATCGTGCCCGAGCCCGACTACGCAAACCTCGCTTCCCGCCTCCCGGCCGGCTGCGAGATCGTGGGCCGCGCCCGGCCGCTGTTTCAGAAACACGACTACCTGCTCATCGGCGCGGCCTCGTCGGCCGACGATCGCACGGCCAACGCGGGGAGCCTGACACGATGACTTCCGACGACGCACTGCTCCGCCTGCCAGCCTGCACGCCGCGCTGCCGGCCTGCCCGCGGCCTGCTCTCGGTCGTAATTCCCTGCCACAACGAGGAATCGGTCGTGGAGGCGACGCACGCCCGGCTGGTGCGGGTGTTGCCCGGCACGGGCATGGAATTCGAGATCATCTACGTCGACGACGGCAGTCGTGATGCCACCCTCGCCCGCCTCGAATCGATCGCGGCGGGCGACCCGCGGGCCTGCGTGGTTGAGCTCTCGCGCAACTTCGGCCAACAGGCGGCGATGTCGGCCGGGCTCGACATCGCCCGCGGCGACGCCGTGGTGATCATCGACGCCGACCTGCAAGACCCGCCCGAAGTGATCCCGGAAATGGTGGATCGCTGGCGCGCCGGCATCGACGTGGCCTTCGGGCAGCGCCGGTCACGCGAGGGCGAAACGGCGTTCAAGCTCGTCACGGCCAGCCTCTTCCACCGCTTCTTCGCGAGCCTCATGCCCTACCCCGTGCCGGTCGACACGGGCGACTTCAAGCTCATCGACCGCGCGGTCGTCGATGCCGTCGCGAACCTGCCCGAGAAGCGCCGCTACCTGCGGAGCCTCGTTCCCTGGGCCGGCTTCCGCCAAGAAGCGGTGTTTTACGACCGCCACGCCCGCCTCGCCGGCGAAACCAAGTATTCGGCCCGCCGGCTCCTCGGCCTCGCGTTCGACGCGGTGGTGATCTCGTCTGACAAGCCGATGCGGCTCACCTGGGCCGGCGTCGCAGCCCTCGCCCTCGTCGGCATCGTCGCGGGCGCGACGGCATTCGCACGGTCGAGCACCGATTCCGCAGGTGTCTCGCTCGCATCCGTGATCGCCGTGGCCTGCCTCGTGGCCATGATTCCGACGGCGGCCGTGGCGATCGTGGGTGAATACGTCGTACGGGCCTACCGCGAAGTCCAGGGCCGCCCCACATGGGTCGTCCGCCGCACGCTCAACGCCCCCGCCGCGGACCGCGTCATCGACACAGCGCG
>JBMLMS010000138.1:0-1232 GCA_049243925.1 Pirellulales bacterium | reverse complement strand
GCCCCACAGAGTCACCCGCACTGGTTCATCTTGTCTCGCGGCGTGCCGGCGGCCACGAGGGCAGGCTCGGGCTTGCCGAACTGCACGAAGGCCACGTCGGGCGCCACGGTCACGGCGATGCTCTTGTAGGCCGGCGTCCGCGAGAGCGGGTCGGCCGCCTTCGGCACGAGCACGTTGCTCTCGGGGTAATACATCGCCACGCAGCCGGGCCGGATCTGGTCGAAGGCCGACACGATCTGCCCTCGCATCTCCCCCGCACTGCTCGTGATCCGGCATTTTCCACCGGCCGTGAGGCCGAACCTCGCGATGTCGTCCGGGTGCATGAGCACGATGTCACGCCGCGTCTGGTTGCGGTAGAGATCCTCTTCTTCGTACACGACGGTGTTGAACTGCCCTTCGCTGCGAATCGTCATCAGCTGCAGCCCGGCGGGCGGCTCGGGCAGGTCGTGCACGAACAGGTGGGCGAGGCCGTCGGGCGTGGGAAACGCCGGCGTGTCGAGCGCCCGGCCGGGAATCGAGAACTCCTGCTTCGTCTTGTCGATCTCCGCGATCGCTTCCATGCCCGGCACGATCGCCCCGATCGCCTTGCGAATCGTGCTCGTGTGGGCCATGTCGCGCCAGTTCACGGGGCCGCCCTCGCCGAGCACGCGGCGGGCGATGTCGGCGATGATCTCCACCTCGGCCCGCGGACCTGTCTTTTCGGTCGTGGGGTGCCGGGGAGTGCCGCCGTCGGAGAGCCGGATGTAGCTGAACATGCTCTCCTGCGTGGAGGGCTCCGGCTCCTCGTCGCGGGCAAGCACGGGGAGGATGATCGTCTCCTCGACGCCCGTGCCCCAGGCATGGCCGGTGTTGAGCGACGTGTTCATGTAGACCACGGAGTCGATCTTTTCCATCGCCCGCTTCGCATACGTGGCATCGGGGCTCGCGCCGTAGAGATTGCCACCGAGGCAGAAGGCGAACCGCATCTTCCCAGCGTCGGCCGCGTCGAGGCATTCGAGCGTGTCGTAGCCCTTCGTGGTGGGCAGCTTCACGTCGTAATGGCTCTCGAGCCGCTCGAAGATCGCCTTCTTGAGCGTGGGGGTGACGCCCACGGTGCCCATGCCCTGGATGTTCGAATGGCCGCGGATCGGCTGCAGTCCGGCGCCCGGTCGCCCCACCATCCGCCGCATGAGCGCGAGCTGCGCGATCGCCTGCACGGTGGCCGCGCCGTGGAGATGGTGCGTCACGCCCAT
>JBMLMS010000137.1:0-1014 GCA_049243925.1 Pirellulales bacterium | reverse complement strand
TTCACCAAGACGCGTCGTTCGGCCTGACTCCTGCCATACTGCAACGGAGCAGTCTGCCTTCGCGGAACGGAGGAGTCACCTCATAGCCGCCGTCGATGCGATCTTTGCAAACGGTGTGTTTCGCTCTACGACTCCTGTCAGCTTGGCCGAGGGTCGCCGGTTCTGCCTACTTGCGGACGTGGCCTTTTCACCAACGCCATGGTGGCCTGGCACGGCATGATGCTGCGGGGGTCGCCCACGACATACGTCTTCGTATCTGGGGATTTTCGTGGGCCAAGCAGTCTCCCCGGAAAAAGTCATTGACATATCGGAATATTCCGATATATTTGGTAGGCGTCGCGAATACCGAAATCGGCCGCACCCCGTCAGAGCCTTGGTCATGGTCGACACGAAGCGCAGGCCGGTTCGCCCGAAACTCACCAGCCTCGAGAGCCTGGGGCAGGCGGCCGAATGCCTCAAGACGCTCGCCCACCCCCACCGACTGCGGATCGTGCAGATGCTGCTCGCCGGCCGCTACACGGTGGGTGAACTGGCCGAGGCCTGCGAGATCCCGAGCCACATGGCCTCCGAACACCTGCGGCTCATGCAGCGGTGCGGCTTCCTCGACGTGGAGAAGGAGGGGCGGTGTGTCTACTACACGATCGCCGAACCCCACCTCGCGAACATCATGTCTTGCATCGAGGCCCGGTTCGGCGGCCCGAAGTCGCAGCGAGCCGGTGTTTCCGGCTGAGGAATTTCCCCCTACTATTCCCTGAAGCGTCGCACACAACATATCGAGTAGTCACGACACGCCGATACGATTATCCAACGACACGACGGTTCTGCCACCCACTCCGGAGGACGTTTTCATGGTTGCCACGATTTCCCCCACCACGCTCGTCGACCTGCGCCGCAAGGGCGAGAAAGTCACGCTCATCGACGTGCGCACGCCCGCGGAATTCGGCGAGGTGCACGTCGATTTCGCCCACAACATCCCGCTCGACCGGCTCGATACGCAGGCTGTGAAGGCGGTCG
>JBMLMS010000136.1:0-10417 GCA_049243925.1 Pirellulales bacterium | reverse complement strand
TCAGCTCGTGAAATACGCGGGCTCGTTGCCGGGCTTCCACTTGATGTTGCAGCCGAGGCTGGGCCGCTGCTCGGTGGGCACTGGGTGCCCGGACAGAAGCGCGTCGATCGCGGCGCGGAGGTCGGCGCCGGTCACCGGGACGTCGTTGCCGGGGCGGCTCGCGTCGAGCTGGCCGCGATAGGCGAGCTTGCGATCGCCGTCGAAGAGGAAGAAGTCGGGCGTGCAGGCGGCATGGTAGGCGTGGGCCACTTCCTGTGTTTCGTCGTAGAGGTAGGGGAACACGTAGCCACGCTCCTCCGCCTCGTGCACCATCTGCTCCGGCGAGTCGGCCGGATGCGACGAGACGTCGTTGGAACTGATCGCCACCACGCCGATGCCCCGCGGCAGATACTCACGGCCCAGGGCGGCGAGCTGGTCGGCCACGTGCTTCACGAACGGGCAGTGGTTGCAGATGAACATCACGAGCGTGCCCCGGGGCCCGGCGGCATCGGCGAGCGTGACGGTGCGGCCGTCGACGTTGGGGAGTGCGAAGTCGGGGGCTCTGGTGCCGAGGGGCAGCATCGTGCTGGGGGTGCGAACCATGCGTGGGGCTCCGGGAGGAAGTGAGTTCGCGAGGGATCAACGCTTGAAGAACAGTCGACGGGCATTGGCGGTGGTCGCGGCGGCGAACTTTTCGAGTGGCTCGCCGCGGGCGATCGCCAGGCAGCGGGCGGTGTGCACGACGTGGCCCGGCTCATTGCGGCGGCCCCGGAACGGCTCGGGGGAAAGAAACGGGCTGTCGGTCTCGATGAGCAGCCGTTCGAGCGGGACGGTCGTCGCAACCGTCCGCAGGTCGGCGGCGGAGCGGAATGTCACCATGCCCGCGAAGCCGAGGTGGCACCCGAGATCGGCCGCCTCGGCCGCCTCGGCCGTGGTGCCGGTGAACGCATGCAGCACGACGGCGAGCGGCCCGCGGGAGAGCGCCTCACGGAGCATGTCGAGCGTATCGCGGATGCTCTCGCGGGTGTGCACCACGAGCGGCAGGCCGAGCTTCTGGGCGAGCCGCATGTGCCGCTCGAAGAAGTCTCGCTGCAGGTCGCGCGGAGCGACGTCGCGATACCAGTCGAGGCCGGTCTCGCCGACGGCCTGCACCCGCCCCGAGGCCACGAGCCGCGTGATGCGGTCCCACTCGTCGGGCTCCGCCTCGTGCACATCGTTCGGATGGATGCCGGCGGCACAGGCCAGGCCCTGCTCGCGGCCGGCGAGTTCCGCGGCGGCCTCGCTGTCGGCCGCCCGCGTGCCGATGACCGTGAGGCCCGTCACGCCAGCCCCTCGTGCCCTGGCGAGCACGTTCGGCAGATCACCGCCATACCGCATCGGGTCAAGATGGCAGTGGCTGTCGAAGAATTCCATGGCTCAGCTGGCCGAGTCGCGCGGCCGTGCGAGCAGTTGCCGAAGGTCGTTGAGGTGCGCCCGCGTCGACGTGAGGGCCTCGCCGACGAGGTCGGTCTCCTCGGCGTCGCCACCCGCCGCGGCAGTGTTCTCGAGGGCGGCCGCCTGGGATTCAAGGCCGGCCACGATTCGCGGCAAGAGCGAGCGGAGGTCGAGATCGTGCGTGGCTGTGAATTGAATCGGGTAGGGGCGCCGCGGCACATCGGCCCCGCGATCCTCGAGAACCGCGCCGGCCCGATCGATCAGGCTGCGATGGTCGTCGGCGAGATCGGCGAGCGCGAGCTTGATCTCCTCGGCTCCCGGGTAGGTCCAGATGCCGGCATCGGCCACGTACAGCGCCAACGACGAACCGAGCAGCGACACCAGGCGTGGAAGTGGGGCGGTGTGGGGAGTCATGGCATTCCGTCAGGAGGCGAAGGCCCCGGCCAATTGGGCGGCCGCGTACAGGCCCGACCAGAAGAGCCCGAACCCGACGACAGGCAGCACGAATGCCGTCACGACCGCCCCAGGCAGGGAGACGAGCGAAAACGGCTCGGAGGCCCGCTCATCGGGCGGCGGGTCGAACGTCATCACCTTGAGCACCCGCAAATAGTAGAAGAGGCTGATCACGGTGTTGAGACCGCCGATCACCAGCAGCACGAGCAAGAGCGGCCGTTCGGCCCCGGCCGTGATCGCTTCGACGATCGAGGAGAACACCAAAAACTTGGCGACAAAGCCGGCGAGCGGCGGCAGGCCGATCAGGCTTACGAGCACGACGGCCATCGCCACCACGATGCCCGGGCTCGTCCGCACGAGCCCCGCATACGATGCAATCTCCTCGCTCCGCAGCGTGTTGCGGAGCAGGGCCACGATGGCGAACGCACCGAGATTCATGAACACGTAGGTGCCGAGATAAAAGGCCACGGCTGAGACCGCATCGCGCGTCCCGGAGGCCGTGACGCCGGCCATGGCGATCGCCGCCGCCACGCCCATCATCAGATAGCCGGCATGGGCGATCGTGGAGTAGGCGAGCAGTCGCTTCATGTTCGTCTGTCCGTAGGCCGCGAGGTTGCCGAGCGTGCAGGTCACCGCCGCCATCAAGGCCACCACGTAGACCATGAAATGCCTGGTCTCGCCCAGCGCGGCGAGCGTCTGGGCCGCCGCCTCCCCGTCTGCCGGGGCACCGAGGCCGTCTGCCGGGACGCCCAATCCGAACGTCACCCGCAGGAGCAACGCGACGGCTGCAGCCTTGCTTGCGACCGACAAAAACCCGCCCACCTCGGCCGCCGCGCCCTCGAATACGTCGGGGCACCAGAAATGAAACGGCACGGCCGAGAGCTTGAAGGCGAGCCCTACGGCGAGCATCAAGCCGCCGAGCGATAAGACCATCACGCTGCCGCCATCGGAGCCGACGTGCGCCACCTTCGCGAGTTCCAACGCCATGCTCGGCAGGTGGCACGTGCCGAGGACGCCGGCCAGGAGGCTCAAGCCATAGAGCATGATGCCAGCGGCGCCGGCGCCATACACCGCATACTTGAGGGCCGCCTCCGAGCTCGCCTTGCGGCCTTTCAGCAAGCCGGCGAGTGCATAGGAGGGCACGCTCGCCATCTCGACGGCCATGAAGAGCATGAGGAGGTGATTGGCCGACGCCATCAGGCACATGCCGAGCGTGCTGCCGAGCACGAGGGTGTAGAAATCGGCGCCGTCTTCGCGGTCGGGAATGCCCGAAGCCTTCGTGAACGCGATGTACAAGACGAGGAATCCCATCAACAGCAGCCGCAGGTATGCCGTCAGCGAATCGTAGACGAGCAGGCCCGTGAACAGTTCCTGCCGGCCGGCGAGCAGGTCGCCTCCAGTGGGCAAAGCCTTGAAATCGCTCCACGCATACCACAGTCCGAAGGCCACTCCGCCGAGGGCCACGAGTGCCGAGTCGGCATGCTTGAGCACTGGCAGCATCCGACACACGAGCAGCAGCACGATCGTGGCGGCCAGACAGAGCTCCGGGCGAAACAGCGGCACAGACACGTCGAGCGTGTTTGCGAGGGTGTCGGTGAGCAGTGTGCCGAGATTCGACTGGGCGTTCACGGGGGCGTTCCTCGTTGCGTCGGCCGCACTAGCGGGCGGCGACTCCCTGAGACTCGATGCGACCGGCGGCCTCGCCGACCGCGACGGCAGCCGCCGCCGGAGCGGCATCGTGAACCCGGCGGGTCCAGTCGGCGAGCGTCTCCACCTGGCGATTGACCGACGGCGTCACGTAATTGAAGAGGATCTGCGGGGCGACCCCGAAGAGGATCGCGAAGAACACGAGCGGCGTCGCTATCGCGAGTTCGCGCGGCGTGATCGGCGTGAGGTGATCGCCGTGCGGCCCCTTGTACTCCGCGCCGAGGTAGACCCGCTGAATCGCCCAGAGGATGTAGGCCGCCGTCAGAATCACCGTGAACGCCGAGATCACGGCGAGCACGCGGCTGTAGTTCCAACTCGACAGCGTCACGAGCACTTCGCCGATGAAGCCACACAGGCCGGGGAGGCCGAGACCCGCGAAAAACACAGCGATGGCGAGGCCGCCGTAGACGGGCATCCTGTTGAAGATACCGCCAAATTCCTCGAGGTTGCGGTGGTGCACCCGGTCGTACAGCACGCCCACCATGAAAAACATGCCCGCCGAACTGATGCCGTGGGCGAGCATCTGGAACATCGCCCCATTCACGCCCTGAGCCCAGGCGTCCCAGCGGTATTCATGGCCTGCGACGGCACTCCATACGCCGAGGCCGAGCATCACGTAGCCCATGTGGCTCACCGAACTGTAGGCCACCATCCGCTTGAAGTCTTTCTGGGCCAGAGCAGCGAATGCGCCGTAGACCATCGAGACCACGCCGAGCCCACACACGAGCCAGGCGAAATCGAGCCCGGCGCCGGGGCAGATCGGATAACAGATCCGCAGAATGCCGTAGCCACCGAGTTTCAAGAGCACGCCGGCCAGGATCATCGAGATCGGCGTGGGCGCCTCGACGTGCGCATCCGGAAGCCACGTGTGCACGGGGACGACCGGCACCTTGATCACGAAGCCGATCAGGAGCAGGAGGAACGCCCACTTTTCCAGGCTCATGCCCCAGAGTTGGGTCGCCGCGAACGGCGACGTGGGCAACTGCCCGATCTGGGCGAGAGCGAGCAGATTGAACGTGTGCACCGGCGCCTGTGCATCTTTGATCACCCTCATGGCGTCGGCCTGGGCCGCGGCGTCGAGGGCGGGGCTCACGACATGGCTCGCGAGAAGCTGCTCGGGCGCGAGCTGCCGCAGGTCGCTCGAATAGTAGAGCATCAAGATAGCCAGCAGCATCAGCACGCTGCCGAGCAGCGTGTAGAGAAAGAATTTGATCGCGGCGTATTCGCGCCGCGGGCCGCCCCAGATGCCGATCAGGAAATACATCGGCAGGAGCATGACCTCCCAAAACACGTAGAACAGGAAGAAATCGAGCGACACGAACACGCCGAGCATGCCCGTCTCCAGGAGCAGAAACAGCACGTGATAGGCCTTCACGTGCTTGGCGATGGGCCAACTGGCCGCAGCGGCGAGCATCGAGAGGAATGTCGTGAGCACGACGAGCGGCAGGCTGATGCCGTCCACGCCGAGCAAATACTCGATGCCGAAGGCCTTGATCCAGGGCAGTTTGACGACAGCCTGCATGGCCGGCTCACCGAGCCTGAACTGGGCCGGTCCCGCAGCGCCGAAGAGCTGCGGCCAGGCCATCCAGAGCGAGAGCACGAACACGACCGCGGTCGTGAGCAGCGTCGTCCAGCGAATGAACTCCTCCCTCGCCTTCGGCACGATCGGCAGCGAGAGGAAGGCCGCCACGAGCGCCGGCAGGAAGACGATCGCCGTCAGAGGCCAGAGGGCGGGCTGCGTGAGGGAAACTGCTGGATCCATGGGAAAGTCCGTGCGAAAGGTTCTCGGAAATGCTGGGGGACGAAGAAGGTCAGCCGGCGATCGTTGTCCGGAAGAGCAGGCTCGCGATGACGAACAGCGCCACCGTGCCGACCACGATGAACATCACATATTGCCGCAGGTGTCCGGTCTGGAGCTTTTTGAGTTCAAGGCCGGCGTTCCACGTGGCGGTGGCGGTCGCGTTGACAAGCCCGTCGACGAGCGTGCGATCGATCCAGGCGTCGATGCCGGCAAGCTGCCTGGCCGTCCAGGCGACGCCGTCGATGAAGCGGTCGATCACGCCGCGATCGGTGCCGCTCGCGAGCTTCGCGATGCCGAGCACGGGTGCGACGAACAGAGCGTGATAGAGCTCGTCGAAGTACCACCGGCCGGCCAGGAACGCGTAGACCGGCTTGAAGATCGTCGCCACGACTGCCGGCGAGATGACTTTCAAGAGATACATGAGGGCCGCGAGCACCACGCCGGCGAGGGCCGTCGTAAACGCGGTGAGCGTCGCCGTGACGTGGATCGCGCCCTCGTGGCTGAGATGCTCCGCGGGAAACACGAGGCTGCCGAAGGCGAAGCCGCCCGTCATGCCCTCTGCCGTTCCCGCCGGGCGTGCCTGCTCGAGCAGATTCGCGAGCCCAAAGCCGCCCGGAAGCGTCCAGCCTGCGGCCACGGCCAGCACCGAGAGCACTGCGAGCGGCGCGACCATCACGGCCGGAGACTCGTGGGCATGCTCGGCCACGTGGTGGTCACGAGGCGTGCCGGCAAACGTCATGAACCACAGCCGAAACATATAAAAGGCCGTGAGAAAGGCTCCGCCCGCCACCGCGGCATAGAGGATCGAGTGGGAGGGGTTGGCCTGCGCGAACGACAGCGCCTGTGCGAGGATCGCGTCTTTCGAATAGTAGCCGGAAAGCCCGATCACGAACGGCACGCCCGCGCCGATGATCGCCAGGCAGCCCACGAGCATCGTGCCCGCCGTCCATGGCATCACTCGGGCGAGGCCGCCCATCTTCCGCATGTCATTCGTATGGCAGGCGTGGATCACCGAGCCCGAGCAGAGAAAGAGCAGGCTCTTGAAGAAGGCGTGGGTCACGAGGTGAAACAGCCCCGCCGACCAGCCACCCACGCCGAGTGCGAGCATCATGTAGCCGAGCTGGCTGACGGTCGAATACGCGAGCACCCGCTTGATGTCGTTGGCCACCAGGGCGATCGTGGCCGCGATGAACAGCGTGATCGCGCCGACATAGGCGATCACGAGCAGCACGTCCGGAGTCAGCACCGGATAGAACCGCCCCACGAGATACACGCCCGCCGCCACCATCGTCGCCGAGTGCACGAGCGCCGACACGGGCGTGGGGCCCTCCATCGCATCGGGAAGCCACACGAAGAGTGGAAACTGCGCGCTCTTGCCCACGCAGCCGCAGAAGATGCCGACCCCGGCGACGAACAACAGCCAGCGGCCGAGGCCCATGCTTCTCCAACCGTCGATCTTGCCCGCCACCTCGGCCGCGGGCGTCTTCGCCACCTCGGCGGCTGCGGCAAATTTCACCATGCCGTCCGGCACCCGCAGAGCATGGCCGTCGGCTGCCGGGCGAACCAGGGTGAAGAGGCCGGGCCGGGCGGCACCCGTGGCATCCGCAGGCGTGTCGGCGAAGTGCAGCGTCCCGAGCGCCCCCCACAGGGCCATGAGGCCGATCAGCATGCCGAAGTCGCCGACACGATTGACGATGAACGCCTTGTTGGCGGCTGTCGACGCGCTCGTGCGCTCGTAGTAGAAGCCGATCAGAAACCAGGAGCAGATGCCCACGAGCTCCCAGAAGATGAACACCATCGCCAGATTGCCGGCGATCACGATCCCGAGCATCGAGAAGCAGAACAGCGACAACGCCTGAAAAAACCGTGGAAAGCGGCCCGGACGATGCAGATGACCACCGCCCGACAGGTGCACCTCATGATCGGTGACGTCGTGGAGTTCGTCGTGCATGTAGCCGGAGGCATAGACGTGGATGCAGGTGGCGATGAAGGTCACCACCACGAACATCAGCACCGTGAGCGCGTCGACATACCAGCCGATCGAGAGCTTCAGGCTGCCACCTTCGTAGAGCGTGTACCAGTCGCCGGCATAGGCCACAGGGGCCTGAGCCTCGCCATGGCCGGCGGAGTGGCCGCCATGGCCGGCGGCCTCGGCGTCGTGGCCCTCGCCGTGATGCCCATCCCCGTGATGGACCGCCTGCACAGGATGCGCTCCGAGCCAGACGCCGGCCGCGAACAGCGAGAGCACGAGCGACGTCACGATCGCCGCCGTCGCCACCCAGGCGGCGTTGCGGCCGTGCGGCCCCATGCGCGGCCCGAAAAACAGGATCGCCGCGAACGAGGCCAGCGGGGCGAGCCACGCCAGACCGAGGAGCATGGGAAGTTGGGCGGCGATATCCATGGCTGGCGTGCGGGGCCCTTCCGGGCTCAACCCTTGAGGTCGTCGGCCCGATCGACGTCGACGGTGGAGTGGTTGTTGTAGAAGTTGAGCGTGATGGCGAGCGCCACCGCCGCCTCTGCCGCGGCCAGGAGAATGACGAACAGCGCGATCACCTGGCCGTCGATCCCTAGGGACACGGCCCCCTGGCCCCGCAGATAGGGCGATGCGAAGGCAACGAAGTTCACATTCGCCCCGTTCAACACAAGCTCGATCCCCATCAGCACGCCGAGGGCATTGCGCTTCACGGCCATGCAGACGATCCCGGCCGTAAACAGAATCGCCCCCACCACGAGATAGTGGGCCACACTCACACCATCGGCCACGGCGAACACCGGGCCCGCCATCGCCACGCCGGCTCCGAGAATGCCGCTCATCGCGTGCCTCCTGTCGCCAGCGCCGAAGCCGACCCACGCGCCTGCCGCGGGGTCTGGACCGATGGCTCGACCAACGACTGCACCGACGCCGCCACCTCGATCGCCCGCGGCGTGCGCCGCCGCTTCGCCCGCGCGAGATACGCGGCTCCGACGAGCACCACGAGCAGGTGAATCGAAACGATTTCGAACGGCAGCAGGTAGCCACTCCGCACACCTGCCGGCGCTCCGACAGGCGGCTCATCGACCCGCACGCCGACGAGCGCGACGCCGATCGGCGTGGCTGCCGGCTGCGCCACCTCGCCAAGTCCGGGCCGCCGCCAGGCCTCCACGGAGAACGCGGCCTGAAGCAGGAGGGCCAACAGCGACGCCGCCACGACCCCCGCGAGCACGCGGTCGCCAGGCGACGTCTTGATCGTGACGAACGGAGCCTGAGCCGTGAGCATCACGCCAAACACCAGCAGCACGAGCGTGCCACCCACGTAGATCATGAGCTGCATCGCCCCGATGAATTCGGCGCCTGCGAGAAAAAACAGCCCGGCCGTTGCGCCCAGAGCGAGCACGAGGTAGAGCGCCATCCGCACCACGTTGTCGGCCACCACGACCCCGACTGCGAATCCGCATGCCAGGAGCGCGAACAGATAGAAAAGCAACGTGTGGAAGTTGATCGCTGCGAGCATCAGGCACCCCGTCATGGCTGCACCTGCGCGACGGCCTTCTCGGCGGCCGGCCCCACCGAGCCGCGCGGCGCCCCGCCAGGCCCCGGCAGCCAGCCCTCGCGAACTTCACCCGCCGGCCGCGACAACCCGGGCACGAGGCCACCGGGCAGAAACAGCTGCCAAAGCATCGCGCCCGCAAACATCACCGCGGCAATGGGCGTGCAGTATTTCAGGCACACTGTCATCACCTGGTCGATCCGGAGCCGCGGCAGCGTCCAGCGGATCCACATCATCAAGAGCACGCCGAGCGTGGCCTTCAGCAGCAGATTGCCGCAGCCGATGAGCCGCACGAAATAGTGGGCGGTGTCGCCAGTGCCCTCGCTCAATCCCAGGAGCGTTGCCACGGGCACCGGCCCGTTCCAGCCGCCGAGAAAGAGCAAGGCAGCGAGGGCGCTCACGAGAAACATCGAGCCGTACTCGGCCATGAAGAAGAAACTCCAACGCAGCCCGGAGTATTCCGTGTGAAACCCGGCGACCAGTTCGCTCTCCGCCTCGGCCAGATCGAACGGGGCGCGATTCACGCTCGCCACCGCGCAGGTGACGTAGACCCAGAACACCACGAACGTGAACGGGTCGTGGAACAGATACCAGTTCGTGAACCAGCCGGCCTGTTTTTCGGCGATCGTGACGAGATCCATCGTGCCGGCCAGCATCACGGGCACCACGACGCACATCCCGAGGGGCACTTCGTAGCTCACCACCTGGGCCGCCTCTCGCATCGCCCCGAAGAGGGACCACTTCGACGCCGAGGCGTAGCCCGCGAGGATCACGCCGAACACCTCGAGCCCGAGCACGGCCACCACGAAAAACACGCCCACATTGAGCCGCTGGCCCACGAAATCAAACGCGAACGGCAGGGCGATGAAGGCCGCGAACGACGCACAGAAGCTGACATACGGCGCGATCCGAAACAGCAGACCGTCGGCCCCCTCGGGCATCAAATCTTCCTTGGCAAGCAACTTGATGCCGTCGGCCAGCGACTGGAGCCAGCCGAACCGGCCACCCGTCCGCGTGGGGCCGAGACGGTCTTGAATCCGGGCGGCGATCTTTCGCTCCGCCCAAATGAAGACGAGCGCGCCGCCGGCGATCACGTTGAGAATCAAAAACGCGGCCACTCCGGCCACGACGGTCCATGCGAGCCAGGGCGGCAGGCCGACTGAATTGATCAGGAAATCAGCCATGGGGGCGGTATTTCCGGGCAAAACCCGACTTCGTGAAATTTCGCACGAAGTCTGCCTTACGGCTGGCGAAATCACAAGTCCCGGCCGGAAAACAGGCCAGTGGAGTCCACTCGCCCAATCCGGCTCGGGGCAGCCCCGTAACGCCTTGCTGGGCAGTCGGGGCATGGGTAACGCGCCGGCTTCGGGCTCCCCATATCCCGTCGCCGGACGTTCCGGGCGTTGGATGCGCCGGCTCGGGGCAGCCCCGTACCGTCTCGCCGGACGTTCGCTGCGGCCTTCGTGGCCTCCGCTCACTCGGATGTGCCTGCGCTGCGCCATCCATGGCTCCGCTG
>JBMLMS010000135.1:0-1030 GCA_049243925.1 Pirellulales bacterium | reverse complement strand
GTACTCTCAACACGACCGGAGTCGAGCATGCCTACCGCCGGCTCCGAATGCGGGTCATTGCCACCTGCCCCCGCCGTGCCGCGATGCTTGCCCCACGGTGAGTCAGGCGACGAGGCGGTTCATCGCGGCGACGAGGTCTTTGACCGCGGCGATGCTCTTGTCGAGGGCGGCACGTTCGTCGGGGAGGAGCGAGAGTTCGATGATCTTCTCGACGCCACCGCTGCCGAGGATCACGGGCACGCCGACGAAGTAGCCGCCCACGCCGTATTCCTTGTCGCAGTAGGCGGCGCAGGGCACGAGCCGCTTCTTGTCGCGCACCACGGCTTCCACCATCTGGGCGGTGGCGGCGGCGGGGGCGTAGTAGGCGCTGCCCGTCTTCAAGAGGCCCACGATCTCGGCGCCGCCGTTGCGGGCCCGCGTGACGATCGCGTCGAGCTTGTCCTGGGAGATGAGCTGCGTGACGGGGATCCCGCCCACGCTGGTGCAGCTGGGGATCGGCACCATGGTGTCGCCATGGCCGCCGAGGAGCATCGCGGCGATGTCCTCGACGCTCACGCCGAGCTCCATCGCCAGGAAGGAGCGGTAGCGGGCCGTGTCGAGGATGCCGGCCTGCCCGATCACGCGGGCGGCGGGAAAGCCGGTCACTTGAAACGTCCGCTGCACCATCGCGTCGAGCGGATTCGAGACCACGATCACGATCGCCTGGGGGCTCGAATCGCGAACGTGGGCGGCCACGTCGCCCACGATCTTGGCGTTGGTCGAGAGGAGGTCGTCGCGGCTCATGCCGGGCTTGCGGGCGATGCCGGCCGTCACGACCACGACGTCGCTGCCGGCGGTGTCGGCCCAGTTCGTCGTGCCGGTGAGCTTCGCATCGAAGCCCATGATCGGGGAGGCCTGGAAGAGGTCGAGCGCCTTCCCGGCGGGCATGCCTTCGGTGGCCGGAATATCGAGGAGCACTACGTCGCCGAGCTCGGCGGCGGCGCACCAGTGGGCCGTTGTGGCGCCGACGTTGCCGGCACCGATGATCGAG
>JBMLMS010000134.1:0-3534 GCA_049243925.1 Pirellulales bacterium | reverse complement strand
AAGAGCCGACGGGCAGATACGCGGCTTACACCGAGCGCACCATCACAGTTGAGACGGGACTAGCGATCGCCCTCGGCGATGGAGCAGCGTACCGCCGGTTCCGACGCCGGGTTTGGCGCGTTGCCACGTCTCAGGCATGGCAGGCCAGACGCCCGTCCTACACGATCGCGTCGATGCCGCGGAAGGAGTCGGGATACGCGAGCGCGAGCGGAATGTCGCGGAAGAGCAGCGCCGGATCGACGCGTTTGTCGGCGCCGCGGGTGCGCTCGGCGGCGGTGTCGAACGAGGGCGGCGGGCTGCCGGTGCGGGCGGCGAGGTGGGCGTACCAGTCGCGGCGCCGCACCGGATGGCCGTCCGATACGACGTAGAGCCGCCGGGCGTGCGGCGCCGCGGCGACGGCGACGACGATCCGCGCGGCGTCGTCCACGTGGACGAGATTGAGCCAGCTGTCGGGGTCGGCGGCGATCGGCCGGCCGGCCTTCAGGTCGTCGAGCCGCGGGAGGCGGCCAGGGCCGTAGAGGCCGGCGAACCGCAGGGCCGTGCCGCGGTCGCCGACCTTCGCGTGAAGCAAGTCTTCGGCTTCGAGGAGCACGCGGCCCGCTTCACGCGCGGGGTGGGCTGGCGTCGTTTCGTCGACGATGCCGCCGTCGTCGGTGCCCCACACGCCCGTCGAACTCGCGAACACGACACGGGCCGTGTCAGGGATCGCGTCGAGCACGCGGCCGAGGCCCCCGACGTGCACGTCGCGATACGACGCTCCGGAGGCACGGTCGAAGCCGACTGCCCAGAAGAGCGTGTCGACGGCAGGGAGGGCAGGGAGCCCTTCGGGTGCGGTGACGTCGCCAACGAGCGGATCGAGGCCTTCGGCGGCGAGTGCCCGCGCCCGGTCCGCCGACCTGGTGACCGCACACACGCGGGCTCCCGCGTTCCGCCACAGCCGTGCGACGCGCAGGCCGAGGTAGCCGCAGCCGACGACGAGCTTCGTGCCGGAGTCGCTCATCCGTCGAGGGCTCCGGGGCGGGTGGCGGGGGTGCCGGCGGCGGCCGCCTCCATCCACGCGGTGAGCAGGATCTGGGCGGCGATCGAGTCGGTGCGGGCCTTCTTCTTGCCACGCGAGAGGCCGAGGCCGGCGAGTTTGCCTGCGGCTTCGACCGACGAGTAACGCTCGTCGTGAAACGTCACCGGAAGTCCGGTGGCGGTGGCGAGCCAGGCACCGAATCGCTCCACCTCCACCGACATCCGGCTGTCGCTGCCGTCGGCGTGGACGGGCAGGCCCACCACGAAGCCGACGATGTCTTCGGCGGCCACCAGCTTGCGGAAGAAGGCCGTCTCCGCCGCCTCGTCGCCGGTGGGCATGTGCAGGGGCAGGGGGCTGGCGATGATCCGCTCGGCATCGCAGATCGCAATCCCGACTCGCTTGCGGCCGTAGTCGATGCCGGCGACGCGGCCGGAGGGAATCGCGGCGGCAGGCTCACTCATCGGCTGATCCGTCGGGCAGCGCCTCGGCAGCTGGGGCCTCGAAGCGGCCGGTTTGCAGGAACGAAACCGTCGCCCGCTGCACGGCGGCATTCTTCATCATCGAGGCATGGCTCACCGGCAGGAGGAGGAAGTCGTGGGCGCCGTCGAGCTTCGTTTCGGCCACCCGCACGACTGCGTCGTCGTCCCCGGCGAGCAGCGAGCTGTAGCCGCGATCGTCTCCCTTGCCTCCCGCCACGATGCCGAACTCGCACGGCGGCACGGCGAGCGACTTCGAGATCTCGGGCCAGTGGAGGACGAGATCCTTCGCCGCACCGTGCGCGAGCTTCGAGAGCAGCCACACGTTCGCCGTCATCCGGGCGAGGTCCGATCCCTGGTTCGGCGCGCCGAGCATCACCATCCGATGGACGCGGGCGAGATCGGCTGCCGGCGCCTGGTGCATCCAGCGGCGCACGACGATGTTGCCGAGGCTGTGGCCGACGAAGCTGAGCCGAGTCGCCTCGGGCAGCCCGGCGACGACGCGGCCGAGCGACGCCCCGTGGCCGTCGATGCCGGTGCGTGGGCTCGCGTAGCCCACGGTGAGCACGGTGGCGTCGAGCTGCCCGCGCAGATGCTTCACGAGCGGCCGCATGGAGTCCCGGTTTTCGCCGAGGCCGTGCAGCACGAGGACTGTCTCGCCGGAAACCGGTGGGATCGTGCGCGTCGTCTCGAGCCGCGTGAATTCTCCGCGGCACGCCTCTTCGGTCCCCTCATGCACGCAGGTCTCGTGGGGATCGAGAATCCGCCACTCGTCGGTGCCGGGGCTGCGCTGCAGCCGCCAGTCGTGCCGCACGAGCTCATCGGACCACGCGAGGCCGTCGGCCGCCAGCGTGAGCTTTGCGAGCCAGGCGGGGTCGCCGCCCGACGCTGTGGGCTCGGCGGCCCACGGACGCGACGCGAGCGCCACGCCGAGCAGACACGCCGCTACAAGAACTCTGACCACCCACGCTTCTCCAGTTCGGCCACCACCTTCCGCACCGCTTCTTCGTGGGCACGGTCGGCCACGAGCGTGGCGTCGGGTGTGTGTACCACCAGCATATCCTCGAGGCCCATCGTGACGACGAGGTGATCGGCACCGGAGTGCACGATCGTGCGGACCGAGTCGATTCCAAGGTGTCGCCCCACGATCGTATTGCCCTCGGCATCGGCCCCCCGCTGCCGGGCCACGGCCGACCAGCCCCCGAGGTCGTCCCATTGGAACGGCGCCTCGACCACGACCACGTCGGTCGCATGCTCGAGCACGGCGTAGTCGATCGAAATCCCCTTGATGGCCGCGAACTCGCGGTCAAACACCGCCTCCCGCTCGGGTGTGTCCCAGGCGGCGACGATCGTCTCGAGATGGGCGAGACACTCGGGCTGCCGGGCGGCGAGCGCCTCGAGGATCGTCGAAGCTTTCCAGACGAAGATCCCGGCGTTCCAGAGAAAGTTGCCCGCGGCGAGATACTCCTTGGCGACGCTCGCCGGCGGCTTCTCCTTGAAGCGTGCCACCGCATGGGCCGGCGCAGCTCCATGCGGCCGGGCGAGGGGTGCCCCCTGTTGGATGTAGCCGAAGCTCTCAGCCGGATAGGTCGGCTTGATGCCGAAGGTCACGAGCCGGCCCGGTGCCTCGGCCACGAGCGTCGCGGCCTGCTCGATCGCCTCGCAAAACTTCGCCGCCGGCGCGATCACGTGGTCGGAGGGCATCACGGCCATCGTGGCGTCGGGATCATGCCGGGCGACAAGCAATGCCGCGAGCCCCACGCAGGGCGCCGTGTCGCGCTTGCAAGGCTCGCCGACGAGCGCATCCGCGGGCAGCTGCGGCAACTGGTTCCGCACGGCCGGCAGCAACCGCTTCGATGTGACGACGAGCGTCCGCTCCGGCGGCACGAGCCCCGTGAGCCGGGCCACCGTGTCTTCGAGCAGCGTCTTGTCGCCAGCCAGCGGCAGCAACTGCTTCGGCAGCCCCGCGCGGCTCGCGGGCCAGAACCTCGTGCCGGATCCTCCGGCCATCACGATCGCATGCAGCATGGGACAACTCCT
>JBMLMS010000133.1:0-1657 GCA_049243925.1 Pirellulales bacterium | reverse complement strand
CTGATCAAAACCCACGAGTCCTGTACTCTCAACACGACCGGAGTCGAGCATGCCTCCCTTGGCTCCGATTGCGGCTCGCAATCACCTGCACTATCGGAGAGCAGGGCATGACAAGCTGAAGCCTGTCCTACGCGCCCCTAGGCCTTCGGCTCCTCGGCAGTCCGGCCGCGGACGAGGAGCTTGATCGGCACTTCCTTGAACGGCGTGTGCTTTCTGAGCACGCCGAGCAGGTAGCGGCGGTACGGCTCCGACACGCTCTTCGGGGCGCTCGTCGAGAACACGATCGTGGGTGGCGCACTCTCCACCTGGGTGGCGTAGAAGATCCGAACGGGCTTGCCCCGCGGATCGGCCGGTGGCTGGTTGGCCTCGATCGCCGCCCGCACGATCGCATTGAGCTTGGCCGTGGGCACGCGGGTGCGGCTCTGCCGGAACAGCCTCTGGGCCGTGTCGACGACCGTTTTCACGTTGCGGCCCCGTGTCGCCGTCACGAACTCGACGGGCGCCCACGGCATCGTGCGAAACGTCTCGCGCAGATACTCGACCCATTCCTTCTGCGGCACACCGCCGGCGTACAGATCCCACTTGTTCACGACGAGCACGACCGGCTTCGCGCCCTCCACCACCTCCTCGGCGAGCTGCTTGTCGACCTTGCCGATCGGCTCCGAGGCGTCGAAGAAGAGGAGGACAACGTCGGCCCGGCGGATGCTCCGCTGAGCGCGGTGCGTGGAGTAGAAGTCGATGTCGCTCTTGCGGCTCTTCGCGCGGCGCAGGCCAGGCGTGTCGATCGCCAGGAACGAATGGCCGTCGACCTCGAACCGCACGTCGACGCTGTCGCGCGTGGTGCCGGCCACGGGGCTCGTGATCACCCGCTCCTCGTGCGCGAGCGCATTGACGAACGTGCTCTTGCCGACGTTCCGCCGCCCCACGATCGCGAGCTTCATCTCGGGCAGCTCGGCCTGCTCCAACTCTTCGGGCCATGCCTCGGGCAGCCGGTCCACGATCGCCTCGACGAGGTCGTCGCGATTTCTGTTTTGCCGCACGCTCACGACGAGCGGCTCACCGAACCCGAGCCCGTCGAATTCGTGGGCCTGCACGTCGTACTTGGGGTCGTCGGCCTTGTTCGCCACGAGCAGCACCGTCGCCCCGCTCTTTCGCAGCCGCGCAGCCACGTCGCGGTCGGCCGGCAGCAGGCCGCTTCGCACCTCGACGACGAACACCACGACCGCCGCCTCGACGAGCCCGGCCTCGATCTGGGCGTCGATCTTCGCTGCCAAGCCGTCGGGGTCGTCGAACCCCATGCCGCCGGTGTCGATGAGATCCACGATTCGACCATCGAGTTCGACCCGCTGCACGAGCCGGTCACGGGTCACGCCCGCGGTCGGATCCTCGATGGCGATGCGCTTCCCCACGAGCCAGTTGAACAGGCTCGACTTGCCGACATTCGGCCGGCCGACCACGACGACTTTCGGAATCACATCGGCCACGGTCTTCTCCTTGAAACCGCCTGTTGTAGCACGGCGTCATCAAATGAGCGGCACCGGCTCAGGGTTACCCCGTACCATCTCGCCGGACGCTCACTGCGGCCATCCTGGCCTCCGCTCGCTCGGATTTGCCTGCGCTGCGCCATCCATGGCTGCGCTGGTCAAATACGCCGGCT
>JBMLMS010000132.1:12430-16449 GCA_049243925.1 Pirellulales bacterium | reverse complement strand
GGCCGCACGAGCGCCGACAACCCATAGCCGAGGAGAATCAGCAGCCGATCAGGGGATGCGACGGAGGGATGCATGGCGGTCGTCCACCACGTTATATTCGCGACCGAGGAATGTCCGCTCCCACTCGTTGAAAGGTCCTGTCATGCCGGTCGTGAAGCTTTCGCGTCGTGATCTTCTCTCAGCGGCCACGGCCGTTGCCGCTGCCTCATCGCTGCCCGGGGCGGCCCGGGCCGCCGACCACGACCTCAACCTCGGCATCCAGCTCTATTCGCTGCGCGGCTACCCCGTCGATGAGGCCCTGCGACATGCCCGGGAGATCGGGTTCCGATACGTCGAGTTCTATCCCGGCATGTATCCGCTGAGCTCGTCCTCCGAGCAGATCGCCGCCATGAACAAGAAGCTCGCCGATCTCGGGCTCACGATCAGCGCCCACGGCGTGAACGGCTTCGGCGCCGATGCCGCGGCCAATCGTAAGGTGTTCGAGTTCGCCAAAGCCGCAGGCATCCGAACCCTCGGCGCCGACCCCGCCCCCGAGGCGTTCGCAAGCCTCGACGAGCTCGTGAAGGAGTTCGACATCCGGATCGCGATCCACAACCACGGCCCCAAGCACCGCTACAACAAAGTGCTCGACGTGCTCAGGGCGATCGAAAAGCACGACGAGCGGATCGGCGCCTGTGCCGACCTCGGCCACTTCATCCGCTCCGGCGAAAACCCCGTCGAGGTGATCCGGCTCTTGAAGGGCCGGCTCTACGGCATCCACCTCAAGGACTTCCAGGACCAGCAGGAAAACACAAAGGGCGTGATTCTCGGCAAGGGTCACCTCGACGTACCCGCCGTGTTCGCCGCGCTCGAGCAGGTGAACTTCCCGGCCGACGGCGCGTTGTCGCTCGAGTACGAGGAGAATCCGAAGGACCCGCTCGCCGACATCCGCGAGTGCTTCGAAGTCGCCACGAGTGCCCTTGCAGCGGCATGAGATCTGGATTTACGCAAAGCATCGGCATCATGCCGATCTTTGCTTGGCGGGCTCCGCCCGCTGGTGCTGACCCGGGCCTCCAGCCCGGCAACGCTTTGACGGGCCCACGGTGCCATGTTTTCCGTGAAGGAGGAGGCTTCGGGCTACCCGTGTCCCTCGAGCCGGCGTATGTGACCAGCGCAGGCATGGATGCCCAAGCGGAGGCGCTCCCGCCGGCGCAGGCACATCCGAGTGAACGGAGCCCACGATGGGCGCAGTGAACGTCCGGCGAGGGGGATCGGGGAGCCCGAAGCCGGCGCGCCCGAACGCCCTACACGCCGCACACGTGCCAGCCGGCGCGGCGGCCGGCTGCGAGGTCGAGCTCAGGGTCGTCGCCCACGAGGAGCAGCTCCGTCGGCCCGCAGCCGAGCCGCTCCTCGACACTGCGAAAAAACTCGACCGCGGGCTTCCGCCAGCCGAGCTCGGACGACGCGAACACGTGCGGCACGAGCGACAAGGGCTCGACATGGCCGGCGATCGCGAGCAGGCGTTCGTCGAAGTTGCTCGCGAGCGCCACAGTGAGCCCCGCGTCGATCGCCTGCCGCACGAGCGTTGGGCCATGAAGCGTCGGCCGCCACGCCATCGGCCTGCCGAAGTGCTCCCACAACTCGTCGAAGATGGCCGATGCGGCTGGCGTATTCGGAAATACGTCGAGCACGATTTCGCGCCAGCGAGCCCGCTCCCGAGCACGATCGGTGGCGAAAGGCGTTGCCGCCACCGCATCGATCGCTTCCTGCTTCCGCCAGGCCGTGCGGAACAGGCCGTCGATCTCGGCAGAGGCGCGTTCCACGCCGTGCTGCGCGGCCACCCGCTGGTAGGCCACGGCGACGGGTGGCGACGGCTCCACGAGCGTGCCCACGACGTCGAACACCACAGCCCGCACCCCGGCGGGCACGATGGCCGGCCGCAACTCGGTGAGTCGTTCGGCCGTGCCCTCGGTGATGGTCATGGAAACGCTACCGCCGCGGAATCAGTCCCAGATCGAGCCCGAACACGAACATCATCAACGTGAGAATGAGCGCGAGCCCAAGGTAGGAGAGCACTGCCACGACGCCTTCACTCGGCGGCTTGCCGCGGATCCACTCATACACAAGGAACACCATATGCCCGCCGTCGAGAACGGGGATGGGGAGAAAGTTTACGACCGCCAAATTCGCGCTCAACATCGTCAAAAACAGAAGGAATCGGCTGAAGCCCTCTTCGGCCGACTTGCCGGCCTGCTTGGCGATCTCGATCGGGCCCCCGAGCAGCCGGGGGCTGATCTGGTTGCTCGTGAGCTTGTGTAAAAACTTGTACACGAGCGAAAGGTCGTCAACCGCCTTGCGGAAGCCGAGCCGCAGGGCGGCGGGGATGGATCCCGCCCGCACCATGCGGTACACCGGCTCGAAGAGCAGACCGCGATCGACGACGTACCGGGCGGGATCCGTGGCCGGGGCCAACGTCACGTCGCGGAGGACGCCATCCGCCGCCTGAACCTCGAGGGCGAGCGTGGTTCCCTCGTCGACCTGCTGAAGCGCCGCCATCACATACGGCCAGCTCGGCGCCTTGTCCGACAGTTCGAGACCCTGGTCGCCGCCTGCCTCCTCGGCGTCCGGCACCACGAATCGCACGCGCACGACACGGTCGCCGGCCACGATGCCCGCTCGGGCTGCTGGGCTGTCCGGAGTGACCGCAGCGACGATCGCGTCGACTCCGACGGCGACACCGATCGCCGACACGGCAACCGGGCTCGTCGGCCAGCGCGACTCTTCGATCCATGTGACGGGCCGCGGCACGACGTCGACGTCTTCGGTCGCCCCTCCGGCGCGGGTGAGCGTGAGTTTGACGGTGTCGCCCGCCCGCGGCCGCAGCTGCTCGTCGAGCCCGAGCGGATCGCCGAGGGCTGTGCCGTCGATCGCCACGATCCGGTCTCCCGCTTGGATGCCGGCGCGGGCCGCCGGCGAATCGTCCTGCACGGCCTTCACCGGGAGCGCCGTCATCACCATGCCGGTCGTCCGCATCGGCTGCGGCGGCACATCGACGTCGAGCGTCGTGGCCTCGGATTCCGGACCCTTTGGTCGTGACACGGAAAGCCGCACCGGCTTGTCCGCCCGCGTGGAGAGTTCCGCGATCAGCTCGGCGTAGGTCTGCACTGGTACACCGTCAATCCCGCGAATCGTGTCCTGTGCTTGGAGCGCCGGCGTGGCTTGGCCTGCCGCACCCGGCAGGCCTTCCTTCAAGTCGGCCGGCAGCGTGAGCGAAAAGGGGCTCGTGACGCCAACGGTGGGAACGCCGAGATCGGTGTCGGGCCGCAACAGCAGCGTGCGGGTCGTGCCCTCGGCCGGACGGCGAATCGTAAACTCGACACCCTTGGCCACGTCGCCGAGCGTCACGCCCTTCTGGAGATCGGAGAAGATCGGAGCTGCAAGCGGGCCGATCGCCGTGATCTCGTCGCCGGTGCGCAGACCAGCCCTCCAGGCCGCACCCCCGGGCCGGACGCCCGACACCTCGCACGTGAGCTCCTTGACGCCCAGACCAAAGGCCCAGCTGGCCATCAGGATCGCGAAGATCACGTTCATGATCACGCCAGCCGAGATGATCGCCATCCGCTCGGGAACGCTCTGCGCCGGGTAGCTACGGGGATCCCAGGCCGGGTGCGGCCCCGACACCGGCTCCGGGGGCAGATCGCCCGACTCGAGCAAGGCCTTGGCCCGCTCCGCCTCCTTGGCTGCCGCCGCCGGATTGTCGTCCTGCCCGAGCATCTTCACGTAGCCGCCGAGCGGCAGGGCGCCGATGCCGTATTCCGTCTCGCCCCACTTCACGCTCGCGAGCTTGAGCCCGCCGACGTCGAAGCCGAGGAAGAACTTTTCGCACTTCACGCCACAGGCCTTGGCGACGAGAAAGTGGCCGAGTTCGTGGACGAAGATCACGAAGCCCAGGCCGAGGGCCACCTGGAGAATCACCCACCAGCTCGCGGGCTGGATGATCCATTCCAGCCACGTCATCGCCATGAGCCACGTCGTCGCCA
>JBMLMS010000132.1:1564-12330 GCA_049243925.1 Pirellulales bacterium | reverse complement strand
TCGCCATGAGCCACGTCGTCGCCACGAGCCACGTCGTCGCCATGAGCGTCACGTTCGCCATCAGACACATGCCCACTTCACCACCTCCTGCCTGGCCCAGGCATCGAGGCGACGGATGTCGTCGAGCGAGGGATCTGCTTGAAAAGGATGCTCACCGAGGATGCGCTCACTGACGGCTGCGATGTCGGTGAACGCGAGGGCGCCCTCCAAAAACCCGCGCACCGCCTCCTCGTTCGCCGCGTTGAGCACGGCACCAGCCGTGCCGCCGCGGGCCGCCGCCTCGTGCCCCAGGCGAACCGCCGGAAACCGCACCGGGTCGGGCGGCTCGAACTCGAGCGCGAGCGGCCGCGCATGATCGAATCGACGGGCCACGCCGGGCACACGGTCAGGATAGAAGAGTGCGTATTGAATCGGGAGCTTCATGTCGGGCGGGCTGAGCTGGGCGATGAGCGACCCGTCGACGAATTCGACGAGCGAATGGACGACCGACTGCGGATGCACGAGCACGGCGAGCCGCTCGGCCGGCAGGCCGAACAGCCACCGCGCCTCGATGAGCTCTAAGGCCTTGTTCATCATCGTGGCCGAGTCGATCGTGATCTTCGGACCCATCGACCAGGTCGGATGCCGTAGCGCCTGCTCGGGCGTCGCCGCCGCGAGCTGCTCGGCCGACCACATGCGAAACGGGCCGCCGCTGGCCGTGAGCACGATCCGTTCCACCTCAGCGGCAGTGCCTGCCCGCAGGGCCTGATGGATCGCCGAATGCTCACTGTCGACCGGCAGGATGCGGGCGCCGGTCCTGGCAGCCAGTCGCATCACGAGCGGCCCAGCCATCACGAGCGTCTCTTTGTTGGCGAGCGCCACCGTCTTGCCCGCCTCGACGGCCGCCCAGGTGCTCCGCAGCCCAGCCGCACCCGCAATGGCCGCCACCACACGGTCGACCTCGGGCGCTTGCACGAGGTCGTCGAGCGCCTCGGGCCCCACGGCCAGCCGGGTGCCTGCCGGCAGATCGGCGGCGTCGATCGTGGCGGCCGCAGCCTGATCGACCACCACCACGTGCCGAGGACGGCAGGCACGGGCCTGCTCGACCAGCCGCCTGACGTTGCTGTGGGCCGCGAGCAGAAAGGGCACGAACCGGCCCCGCGATGCAGCCACGACCTCGAGTGTGCTCGTCCCCACGCTCCCGGTCGATCCGAGGACGGCAACGTTCAGGCTGCCGCCGGGAGGCAGGGTGGGAGCTGGTGGGGATGAATCCATGCGGGAGCCGGCGGTCGGCGGGCAGGCACTGACCGTGAAATTGTAGGTTTGTGCGTCGGAAACTTCCATGTCGTTCGATGCGGCGGCTCGCCAGCGGGCTGATTGTCCCGGTGTTTCGGGCGGCATAGGATGGAAGCCTCATGCCTGCCAAGCACTCCCTTCCGAAGCGATCCGCCGATCGCCGGCCGCCGCTCGGCGGATCGAACGTCGTCTGGTCGTTGATCGCCGTCGGCGTGGCGGGGTTGTTCGCGCTCAGTCTCTTGAACGCCAACCCTGAGATCGAGCTCTCCTACAGCGATCTCGATCGACTGATCCGCGCGTCGGGCCAGGCTGCCGACACGGGGGCCGAGAAGCAGCCGGTGGAAGTGTCGGGCGGGCCGACGCGGTCGCCCGTGCTCTACGCCGACCTCGCCGACGTCGTGATCGGCGCCTTCCAGGTGTCGGGGACGCTCCGCGAAATCGCCCCGGAGTCGGCGAAACCGACGCCTGCTACGGGTGGCACGGCGGGCGTGCGCCGCCGGTTTCACACCGCAAAGCTCCCGAGCGAGAACTCCGAAGGGCAGCTGTCGAAGCTCTTGGCCGAACACGGCGTGCCCTTCCGCTACGAAGAAGCGCCGAGCCCCTGGCGCAACTGGCTGCCGATGCTGTTCGTGACCGGGCTCTTCGGCGTGCTGTTCTTCATGATGATGCGGCGGCTCGGCGGGGCTGGCAGCCCGATGGCCTTCGGCCGGAGCCGCGGCAAGATGTACGCCCAGGAGGATCTCGGCATCACGTTCGACGACGTGGCCGGCATCGACGAGGCGGTGGATGAGCTGCGGGAGGTCGTCGAATTTCTGCGCAGCCCGGAAAAATACCAGGTGCTCGGCGGCCACATCCCGAAGGGCGTGCTGCTCGTGGGGCCCCCCGGCACAGGAAAAACCCTGCTCGCCAAGGCGATCGCCGGCGAGGCCGGCGTGCCTTTCTTCGGCCTCTCGGGCAGCGACTTCGTGGAGATGTTCGTGGGCGTCGGTGCGGCCCGCGTGCGCGACATGTTCCAGCAGGCCGAAACGAAAGCCCCTTGCATCATCTTCATCGACGAGCTCGACGCCCTCGGCAAAACCCGCGGCACGAGCGTGGTGGGCGGCCACGACGAACGCGAGCAGACGCTCAACGCTCTGCTCGTAGAGATGGACGGCTTCGGCAGCAACTCCGGCGTGATCGTGATGGCCGCCACGAACCGTCCCGAAACGCTCGATCCGGCCTTGCTCCGCCCCGGCCGCTTCGATCGCCACGTGCTCGTCGATCGGCCCGACGTCCGCGGCCGCGAGGCGATCCTGCGAGTTCACGTGGCCGACGTGAAGCTCAACCCGTCGGTCAACCTCGAGCAGGTGGCACGAATCACGTCCGGCTTCTGTGGGGCGGATCTCGCCAATCTCGTCAACGAAGCGGCCCTCCTCGCCGCCCGCAACAACAAGACGTCGGTGGGTATGGAGGAATTCAACGAGGGTGTCGAGCGGGTCACTGCCGGCCTCGAAAAGAAGAAGCGGGTGATCCACGAGGACGAAAAACGCCGTGTGGCTTACCACGAGGCCGCCCACGCCCTGGTCGCCTTCTCGCTGCCCAACACCGATCCGGTCCACAAAGTGTCGATCATCCCGCGGGGCCTCGCCGCCCTCGGCTACACCATGCAGCGACCCGAGGACGACCGCTACCTGATGACGCAAAGCGAACTCGAAAGCCGCATCGAGGTGCTCCTGGCCGGAACGATCGCTGAGGAGATGGTCTACTCCGACGTCTCGACCGGCGCTCAAAACGACCTCGAGCGGGCCAGCGAGATCGCGCGGGCGATGGTGATGGACTACGGCATGAGCCGGCTCGGCCGGGTCACGTATCGCGAAAGCCCACGGTCGCCCTTCCTGGCGGCCGCCGGGGCCGACATGTCTTCTGCCCGCAGCCACAGCGAGGAGACCGCCCGAGAGATCGACGAGGAGGTGCGCCGAATCATCGATCACTCGATCGAACAGGTACGGCGGATTCTGGAAAGCCGCCGGGGAGCACTCGAGGCGGTGGCGAAGCGGCTGATCGAGAGCGAAGTGATCGATGGCAGTGAACTCCGTGAGCTTGTGGAAGCCGCAACCGACTGCCCCCAGCTCGTTCCGGGCACCGACACCGACCGCCGCCCGGCCCGGCCCGCAGCCGAGGCGGGCGAGGCCCGAGCCGTCGGCGACGGCGCCGAGTAGCCGCCCTCGTCGACGTGGCACGATCGGCACAGCCGGCATTGCCTGCCTCATGCTCCATCTCGTTTGAGCGACGGGATACGCCCGGCCGATAGATCCTGGGCTGGTTTCAATCAGGTGTCCCCTCACACGCTGGCGGATCGATCCGCGATCTGCACGACTCATCATGTGGAAGAGCTTTTTCATCGCTGCTGGAATTTTTGCCTGCGTCGTCGGTCTGGAGCTGCTTGTCATCGACTCCGCCGTCGTGCTTCCCGTCAATGGCCACGGCAGCACGCGGGTCTTCATGGCGCCGGACTGGGCGCCGTGGACGCTGATCTCGGCCGGAGCGATCACGCTCCTGAATTTCGGCTCACTCCCACTCAAGTCGGCAAGCCATCTGCCACGGCCGCACTGACCCCCACCGCCTCACCGCCGCAGCGTGCGCGGCAGGTCTACAATGCCGATGGTTCAAGGCGGCGAGCTTCGCAATGACCATCACCCGTACCAAGCCTGATCGCGACACCGTCCTTTACGATGGCGAGTGCCGATTTTGCAGGCGGCGCGTGGCGAACCTCCGGTGGGCCGATCGCCGGCATCAACTTACCTTCACCTCGCTCCACGATGAGCGAGTGGCCCGCGACTTTCCCGAAGTGTCTCGCGAGCGGCTCCTCGAAGAAATGGTCGTCGTCGACACGCATGGCCACGTGCACGGCGGGGCGACGGCCCTCCGGTATCTCTCGAGACACCTCCCGCTGCTCTGGCCGCTCGCCCCCTTCCTGCATCTCCCCGGCAGCCTGCCTGTGTGGAACTGGCTTTATCGCCTCGTCGCCCGTAATCGGATGCGACTCGGCGGCCGCTGCGAAGAGGGCACCTGCCGACGATGAGCGGGTGGCTCGGGTCCTGCCTGCCACGATCGGGGAGCATTACGGCACGCGAAACGCCCGCCCCACCGGGCCCTACTCAGACTCGCGAAGCAGCCGAGTCATCGTGTTGGCGTGCACGCCGAGCAGTTTGGCGGCCCGGGCCTTGTGGCCACGCGTGATGGCCAGGGCCTGCCTGATCGCCTCCTGCCGGAGCTTACTGAGATCGAGGCAAGGAAGCTGGCCGGTGCCCTTCGGCTCCTTGGAGCCGTTCCGCACGGGCAGTTGCGGCTCGATCTGGAGCACATACGCCTGCTCGATCACGTGCGACAACTGCCGGACGTTGCCCGGCCATTCGAACGCACAGAATTCGGCGAGCTGCTCGGGCGACGGCATCCAGACAGGCAGCCGATAGCGGTCGGCGAATTGCCGCGAGAAGAACTCGATGAACTCGGGGATGTCTTCGCTCCGCTCGCGGAGCGACGGCACCTTGAGCTCGATCATGTTGAGCCGGTAGTAGAGATCTTCACGGAACGTGCCCTTTTCGACCTCGGCCTCGAGATCGCGGTTTGTGGCGGCGACCACCTGCACGTCGATCGGCACAGGCTCGGTGGCGCCGACAGGCAGCACTTCGCGCTGCTGAAGCACACGCAGGAGTTTCGGCTGCAGCTCCTGCGGCATCTCCCCGATTTCGTCCAGGAACACGACGCCCCCTTGGGCCGCGCGGAAGATGCCGAGCGAACGACCGGCCGCACCGGTAAACGCGCCCTTCTCGTGACCGAAGAGTTGGCTCTCGGCGAGCGATGGCGTGAGTGCCGCGCAGTTCACGGGCACGAAGATCTTGTCGCGCCGCGGGCCGCTGCGATGCAAGAGCCGAGCCCACAGTTCCTTGCCCGTGCCCGTCTCTCCCGACACGAGCACCGTGCACTCGACTTCAGCGGCACGTTCGACGGCGCGAGCGATCCGCCGCATGGCCGCGTTCTCGCCGAGCACCCAGTTGGCATCGCTGCACGGCGCCGTCACACATGCGACAGCGCCGGAGCCAGAGGCGACGACGACCGGATCCAACGCCCCACCGCGCGGATCGCGGGCGGCCGTTGAGGCACTTCGAAAGTTGCTCGGGACCATCGCCATCGTGAAGCATCCTGGCGGCTTGGAGGGGCGAGGATTTTTCCCGTTCCCTCGTCGAGCCGTAGGTCTGAGTATCTTTGAAGGACGGACTGAAAGCAACTTTTCGTTGTGAGAATTCCGTAATGCCCAGGCGGGGGGCGTCTGGCCTCGCAAAATTCACGGAAAACCCTTGCTGCCAAGGCACTTGCGGCCGATCCAGATGGTCTCTGGGCCGTCAGGGCCCCGGGGCCGAGCCCGCCCCGGCTGCCTGGTCTCCCAGGTCTGCCGCCTTGAAAAACAGGAGGTGCTGCCAGGGGAGGCGGTCGAACTGCCGGTCGAGCACATAGCCTGCCGGCTCGAGTTCGGCCCGCACCTGGGCCTTCGTCATCTTGTGGAGCGGCTTGATCGGCACGGCCGGATCTTCGCCGCGAAACTCGGCGAGCACGAGCTGGCCATCGGCGGCGAGGCTCTCCCGGATTCTCGCGAGCATCGCCTCCGGGTGTGAAAACTCGTGGTACACGTCGACGCACAGCACGAGGTCGACGAGCGCCTTCGGCAGCCGCGGATCGATCGGCGTGCCGAGCACAGGCCGGACGTTCCGCACCCCCTCGCGGGCGAGGCGTTCGGCGAGCATGTGGAGCATCTCAGGCTGCACATCGACCGCATACACGAGGCCGCGCGGCCCGACGCGACGCGCCAGCTCGAGCGTGTAAAACCCGTTGCCGCAGCCCATGTCGCAGACCACCTGCCCGGGGCGGATGTCGAGCGCCTCGATGAGCATCCGGCAGTCTTCCTCGCGCTGCCGACTCTCGCGCACCAGCCACGGGGCGCCTGTGTAGTGCATCGTCTGGGCGATCTCACGGCCCAGGTGATGTGTCGCTGCGGGAGGAATCGGCACGCTGTGGTCGACGGCAAGATCGACCACCGGAGGCACCGCAGCGGCCTGCGCGGCGAACAACAGCGCGATCGAAAACAGCGACACGCGGAATCCCATGGTGCCGTGAGTATACGGCCCGGCTCGTCAGGCCGCCCGTTCGTTCTCGGCCGTGGCCGGCTGGCCCGCCACGTCGAAACAGCTCACGATGGTGATGCCGGCGCGTACTGCGGCCTGCCTCAGCGCCTCTGCGTCGACGAGAATCGTCCGGCCCGCCTCGATCACGAGCACGCGGGCCCGTGCGACCGCGAGCGAATCGAGCGTGCCCACGCCGACCGTGGGCATGTCGAACCGCAGATCCTGCTGCGGCTTCGCCACCTTCACCACGACCATTCCGCCCGCCGGACACAGCCGACCGGCCCGCCGGATGCACTCGTCGGTGCCCTCGATCGCCTCGAGCGCCAGCGGTGCCCGATCCTTGACGACCACCGTCTGCCCGATGTCGAGCCGCCCGAGCTCCTTCGCGAGCCGCCAGCCGAAGTCCACGTCCTCGCGCTCGCGGGCCGACAGACTCCGTCCGGCAACCACGCCTTCGGCGGCGAGCAGCTCGGGGGCGAAGTCGGTGGCCGGGCAGATGTGCACCCCGCGGGCGTCGAAGGCCGCCACAATCGCCCCGAGGAGCGAGTCGTCGCGGTTGTCCCGATCACGGGTCACGAAGTGCGGCCAGAACGTCGCGAGGCCAGTCCAGTCGGGCAGATTTCGGATCCACGCGCCGCGTCCAAACAACTTCGTCTTGTGGATCTTGCCGGCCATCGTGGCCCGCACCGCGCCGTGCCGTTTGAAAAACTCGATCGCCCCGCCGATCTCCGCAACGCCCACTGTGCCGAACACGTCGGCCAAGGGCTCGAGTTCGGCGTCGGCATGGTCGCGGATCGCGAGAATCGCGGTGCGTCCGCCACGACGCCGAATCGCCTCGGCGACGGCCACGGGATACCGTCCCCAGCCGGCCAGGATGCCGATCGTCTCACCGGCGAGCGTTCCGTCGCGCAGAAATCCCGACATCGTCCGCGCCCTCTATGCCGCTTCGGCAGTGGCATCGCCGCTGCCGCTGCCCCGTTCGAGTGCCTCGAGCCGGGCGTGGAGCTGTTTGAGATCCTTCCGCATCTCGGGCAGCTTGCTCATCGTGGCCAGTTGCAGCTTGCGGTCGCGGAGATCGATCGCCGGCTCACCGAGGACCGTCTTGCCCGCTTCCACGTCGTTCGACACGCCAGACCGCGCTCCGAGGATCGCCCGGTCGCCGATGTGCACGTGGTCGCGCACGCCCACCTGGCCGGCCATCACCACCCAGTCGCCGGTGGTCGTGCTGCCGGCGACGCCCACCTGGGAGCAGATCATGGCGTGGCGGCCGATCCGCACGTTGTGGGCGATCATCACGAGATTGTCGAGCTTCGAGCCGGCGCCGATCACCGTGGGGCCGTAGGTGCCGCGATCGATCGTGGTGTTGGCGCCGATCTCGCAGTCGTCGCCCACCTCCACATGGCCGAGCTGCGCCGAGAGCCGATACGCGCCGTCGGCCACCTTGTAGCCGAAGCCATACGCGCCGAGCACGGCGCCGGCGTGAATGATGCAGCGGTCGCCGACCCGTGTGTTGTCATAGAGGACGGCGTTGGGGAAGATTTCGGTGCCGGCACCGATCCGGCAGCCGGCTAAGAGCCGCACGCCCGAATGAATCGTGGAGCCGGCGCCGATCTCGACGTCGGCGCCGACCGATGCGAATGGATGCACGTCGACATTGGCACCGAAGCGGGCCGTGGGGTCGACCGCGGCCTGGGGGCTGATGCCGATCCTGCGGTGTGGCCGGGGCGGCCGCAGGAGCGTGATCACCGCGGCGAAGGCGGCGTGAACGTCGTCCACTTCGATCGACGGCCGGTCGAGCAGTCCCGATCCTTTCGGCACGATCGCCGCGCCGGCCCGGCTCTTGGCGAGCAGGTGGAGCTTCTCCGGATGGTCGACGAGTGTGACGTGTTCCGCCGTCGCCACTTCGAGCGTCGTGGCATCGGAGCACGACCGCGCGTGCGCGTCGGCACCGCCGACGAGTGTCCCGCGCACATGCGTTGCGAGAGCTTCGAGCGTTACGGCCATCACGACACCTCCTATCGGCAGCCTCGGGCGGGGCGGGAGGATAGGCGGCACAGCCGCGAGTCCGCAAGGCGGATTCAGGCCGCTCGAGCGGCCGAACGGCTCGTCACGAAAGCCCCGACCAGGAGGCCGAGCCGCAGCGTCCAGAGGATCGTCCGCAGCCAGTTGGTGGCCACGAGGCGGGCATGGACGGCCTCGTCCCAGCTCGCGCTCAGGCGGTCGTGGCAGGGCACCTGGAGGAGGAAGGTGCTCCCCCACACGCCGAGCAAGAGCAGACCTGCGACCCACGGCAGCCACGCCGGCACGGCGGCGGGCCGCCGAATCACAAGCCAGGCGGCGGCCGCACCCTCGGCGAGCATCGCCGGCACCACCACGAGGCCCGTGCGGTCGCGATGCCGCGCTTCCCAGGCCCCGAACTCGTCGTGCGGCCAGCCGGCCATGAGCGGGTAGTGCACGATCTGCACGAACCAGATCACACCCACCATGAATGCCGTCGTCACGAGACTGGCGACGAGTGCTTCATCGTCGCGCCAGCGTGCAGTCATCGGATGCTCCACGCGGGTCGAGCAAGCTCGACCCGCTACGGTGCGACCTGCGGTTCGGTCTCGGGATCGTCCTCGACTTCGGCGCCGCTCGCCAGCCACCGGGGAGGCCAGAAGGCCACGAGCAAGATCACGGCTGCGGCGAGCGCCATGCAGGCCGGCACGAGAAACAGCTGCCGGTAGTCGACCGTGCCGTCGGCCGCGGTGAGCCGCGTCTGGAGCGGGATGAAGAGCCACTTGGCGGCGAGGTCGCCGAGGCCCAGGACGAGCAGGTTGAACAGGCTCTGGGCGCTACTCCGCACGTCCTTGGGGAAGGCCGCGTCGATGAAAATGTAGAGGGTGGCGAAGAAGAAGGCGTAGCAGATGCCGTGGAGCACCTGCACGGCGATGATCAACGCCTGGTTCTGGGGCATGAACGCGAACACCGCGAATCGGACGGCATGCCCGAGAATGCCGAGAATCATCGTCGTCTTCCAGCCGAGCCGGGCGAGCACGCCGCCGAGGATGGCCATCGTGACGATCTCGGCCACCTGGCCGATGCTCATCACCGGCATGATCCATTCAGGCTTGATGCCCACCGTCTTGCTGCCGAGAAATCCGCCGGCCAGCACGAAGTAGCCGTTGTGGATGACGGCGTCGATGAACGTGACGGCGAACAGCACGAGCAGATAGGGATACGACAGGTATCCCACCGCCTTGAGCCAGGCGATACCGGCCAGGCCGCTCGCCGCAGATCGCTTGGGCGGCGTGTGCGGCAGGCAGAGGCTGAACGCGGCGAGCACGAGCGACGTGATGCCGGCGACGAGGAAAATGTTGCGGCTGGCCGCCACGGCCTCGGCTCCCTCCTTGCCCTGAAGCACGAAGTACAGCGGCCAGGCGGCGAGAATCCAGCCGATCGTGCCGCCCATCCGCACCAGGCCGAACTCCTTGCGGGCGTTCTGCATGTGCGTGAAGGCGATCGAATTCGAGACCGAGATCGTGGGCACGTAGAGGAGCGCGTGCACGAGCATCAGCCCGAAGAACACAGCGAACACGCCGAGCCCGGTTGCCGTGGCGATCTCCCGGGCCCAGTACAGGGCGAGGATCGCCAGGCCGCCGATCAGGTGGCTGGCCGCCATGAATTTTTCAGCGGCAAACGTCCGGTCGGCGAACTGGCTCGAAAAAAAGATGCCCACGATCGAGGCGATCGCAAACGCGCTGCCGATCCAGGCGATCTGGGCGTCGCTGAAGGCCAGGCCGTCCTTGCCCATGTAGCCCCAGATGAGCGGCAGCCACGAGCCCCAGATCGCGAACTCGAGCACCATCATGAGCCAGAGGCGAAACGTGGGCGCGGCGGCTGCGGATGATTTGCTCATGCCGCAGAGAATAGCAGCGACGGGCCGGGCAGCCTATGCGCTCCCGATCAGCCCGGCCGGGCCTTCACGTCCGCGAGCCCGCCATCGACGCCGAGCACCTGGGCGGTGATCCAACTCTGGGCGGGATCGAGCAGCCAGGCGATCGCGCGGGCCACGTCGCCCGGCTCGCCGAGCCGGCCAAGTGGATGCATCGCGAGCGACGCCTTTTCCGCCAACTCACTCGCCACGAGACCTTGGGTGAGCGGCGTGCGGACGAGCCCCGGAGCCACGACATTGAAGCGGATTCGCTGGCGGGCATAGGTGGCAGCAGCCGAGCGGGCGAGCCCCTCGAGCCCGGCCTTCGCCGCGGCGATCGCCTCGTGGTTGGCCAGGCCGATCCGGGCCGCTGCGCTCGACACGAGCACCACCGACCCGCCGTCGGCCTTCATCAGCCG
>JBMLMS010000132.1:0-1464 GCA_049243925.1 Pirellulales bacterium | reverse complement strand
TGCGACATCCGAAAGAAATGCCTCTGGATGGCGTACGTGGCATAGGTGCTAAAGCGATTTCCGAGGGCGAAGTTGAACTTCTCAACGGCCCGCATCAGGGCCACGTTGCCGTCGCTCACGAGCTCTTCAAACGAATTGCTGGGGTCGATGAATTTCTTGGCGATCGAGACCACGAGCCGGAGGTTCGACGTGATGATGATCGACTTCACGGTTTCCGACTCGGCGAGCCAGCCCTCGATCTCCTCCATCTGCCGCCGGGTGGCCCGCTTCTTGTCGAGCCGACCCCGCGCGGTCGCTGCCCGAAACTTGAGCCAGTTCATCCGGCGGAAGTAATACTGTTCCTCGTTTTTCGTGAGCAGACGGGTCTGGTAGAGACTCGCGAGATACGGAGAGAGTCCCTTGGCGGACGCTCGGTCTGCGGAATCCCGATCGAGCGGCACGGCGGCATCGGCCGGAGGAGTCGTGGCGAGTGCCGCGGCGTCTTTCTTCAAGAACTCGCGGCAGGGGATGTAGTCGATCGGACGGACGAAGAACCGTTCCCGGTGCTCACAGAGTTCGGCCCGGGCCCGCTCAGCCTGGCGGGCGTTCATCTTGGTGGTGACCTTGCGGCGGTGCGCACGGCGTGTGGCTGGGCAAAGAGTCGCGATCACGGCTGCCTCCTGGCATGACTACCGAGAGGCCCGCAAAACGTACGGCCGAGTGCCTCTCTCTAAAGGAGAACCGCAGGCCGGCCGCCGCACTAACAGACAGAACCGACACAGGTGCGATATCCGGCGATTTGCGAGGCAGAGGACGTCTCCTTGGCGGCCTGAGAAAACGGGGGCCCCAGGGGGTGGTAGGGTAAGGCGATGGCTGGCAATCTCATCCTCGTGCTTGGCGACCAGCTGGACCGGGGGAGCAGCGCGTTCGACGGCTTCGACCGCTCCCGCGACCGCGTCTGGATGGCCGAGGTGGCCGAGGAATCGACCCACGTTTGGACCCACAAGGCCCGGATCGCCGTGTTTCTGGCCGCCATGCGGCATTTTCGGGACGGGCTTGCCGCGGAGGGCGTGGCCCTCGACTACCGCCAGCTGCCTGCCACGGCCACCGCTCGCGAGCCCGCCTCGCTCGCCGCCGCGCTCGCGGCCAGCCTCGCCGCGGCCCGCAAGGCGGGCCGGCATCCCGCCAAGCTCGTGATCACCGAGCCAGGCGAGTGGCGGGTGCAGCACGCCCTCGAAGCCGCGGCCGATGCGGCGGGCCTCCCGCTCGAGATTCGACCCGACCGGCATTTCTTTTCGTCGCGTGACGAGTTCGCCGCCCATGCAGAGGGCCGCAAGCAATTGCGGCTCGAATACTTCTATCGGCCGCTCCGCGAGAAGTTCGACGTGCTGATGGACGATGGCGAGCCGGCAGGCGGCCAGTGGAACTTCGATGCCGACAACCGCGGTGCGTTTCCGAAGTCGGGCCCGGGCCGCCTCCCGCAGC
>JBMLMS010000131.1:0-1073 GCA_049243925.1 Pirellulales bacterium | reverse complement strand
CCCATCGCCTGCACGTGATAGCGAAATCGATCGCGGAGCCGGGCGATCGGCGCGGGGGCCGGGCCGAGGACGCGGATCGTGGGCATCTCGACGGCGTTATCCATCGGGATGCTGGCTGCCTCCTGGCGCAGCCGCGAGGCGATGTGCTCGGCCCAGTTCGCGGCGGCCTGTTCATCGATGCTCCGGACGACGATGCGCACAATGTGGCCGAAGGGTGGATAGAGCAAAGCCTCGCGTAAGGGTAGCTCGCTGCGCACGAAGGCCTCGTAGTCGTGCCGGCCCGCGGCGATGATCGCCGGGTGGTCGGGCGTGCTCGTCTGCACGACGACGCGGCCGCCGAGCTGGCCGCGGCCGCTGCGGCCGGCCACCTGCGTAACGAGCTGGCAGGTGCGCTCGGCGGCACGGAAGTCGGCCAGATGAAGCGCGGCGTCGGCGTTCACCACGCCCACGAGCATCACGCTGGGGAAGTCGAGGCCCTTGGCGATCATCTGCGTGCCCACAAGGATGTCGATCTCATGGGCGCGGAAGGCGTCGAGGGTGCGCTCGTGGCTGCCGCGGGTGCGCATTGTGTCGGTGTCCATGCGGGCCACGCGGGCCCCGGGAAACAGCCCGCGGATCTCCTCTTCGAGCCGCTGCGTGCCGGTGCCGCGCTGGGCGGGGTGCGGGGCGCCGCAGGCTTCGCAATCGTGGGCGAGCCGGGTGACGAGGCCGCAGCCGTGGCAGATGCCGCGATTGCCGGGGCGGTGCACCGTGAGGGCAAGGTCGCACTGCGGACAGCGCACCGTGTGGCCGCACGAGCGACACTGCACGTGCGTGGCGAAGCCGCGGCGGTTCAAAAGCAGCATCACCTGGCCGCCCGCGTCGAGTGCCCACTTCATGCCGGCCGCCAAGCGGGGGCTCACGCTGCCACGAGAGCGGCTCGACGGGTCGCGGAGATCCACCGTGATCACCGCCGGCAGTTGCGATCCTCCCACGCGGTCGGGCAGCCGGCACATCGTCCATTCGCCGGCGAGGCAGCGGGCGAAGGTCTCGAGCGACGGCGTCGCCGAGCCGAGCACGAGCGGCACGCCCTC
>JBMLMS010000130.1:0-1084 GCA_049243925.1 Pirellulales bacterium | reverse complement strand
CGCCGACCTGCTCGTGGCGAACGGCAACCTCGACATCGCCTCTGGCTCGCTGCTCACGTTCACCGATCTCAACCTCACGCCCAACGCCTTTGTCGACTACACGACGATCTTCGCCCTCATCAACTACTCAGGGAACTGGAACGGCGGGCTCTTCACCTACAACGGCACAGCGCTCGCCGATGGCAGCCGGTTCCTGGTGGGCGACCAGCAGTGGGAGATCGACTACAACCGCACGTCGCCGACAGGTCTTGCCAACTTCACGAGCGACTATCTGCCTGAAAGCCGCTTTGTGGCGATCACCGCCGTGCCTGAGCCCTCCGCGCTCGTGCTGCTCGGCATCGGCGGCGTGCTCGCCTGCTGGGCCGCCCGCCGCCAGAAGTCTCGCCACCCATCGGCTATACTTAAGGACACTGTGATCGTAGTACAAATTGGGTGAGCCATGACGACTGTGCAGGAAATCGAAAAAGCCATTGAGGCGTTGCCACTGGCCGACCAACTGCGCTTGTATCGGGACCTGCCGCAACTGATCGGACGCGACCCGGAAGACCTCGAATGGCAGCGACTGGCCATCGAGGAGTTTTTCAAAGACGATGCAGCGGACGATGTCTCGTATGACGGCATTTAGGGTCGGCGAGATCGTCTCCGTCGAGTTTCCGTTTACCGACATGCAGGGTCGAAAACGAAGGCCTGGCATCGTGCTGGTATCTGATGCGCAGGATTTGCTGCTCGCACGTCTTACGACACACCCGCCTCGGGATGCCTTCGATGTCGCGCTGCATGACTGGGCCGCGAGCGGACTCCCCAGACCGTCGACTGCTCGACTGATCAAATTGATCGCCATCGACGTCCGGCTCGTTCACCACTCGGTCGGCATTCTTTCGCAGGCCGATCGTGAGGCAGTTGCGACGTCGATCGAGCGACTGGGGCTGGATGTCGCTTCGAAGCTCCGAGGGTAGGCGACACTCAATCGAGCGGTGCGCAAACCTTCGTGACGATCACCGCCGTGCCCGAGCCCTCGCCGCTCGTGCTGCTCGTGCTGCTCGGCATCGGTGGCGTGCTCGCCTGCTGGGCCGCCCGCCGCCGG
>JBMLMS010000129.1:0-2923 GCA_049243925.1 Pirellulales bacterium | reverse complement strand
GCCGCGGGGAGATGGCAGGCAACGGCTACCATTGCCGCCGCGATCGAGAGGCTGTGGGCTCGGGTTGTCATCGGGGATCCTCCATGGGTCGCGTCCAAGGGCGTATACCACTGGCCACGAGGCCACAGCCGATCGCCACGGCCGCCGCAGCGGCACATACGATCCAGCCCGGCAGCATCTTGGCCGATGACGCGTCTGCCTCGACCATCGCTCCCAGTTCGGGAATGTCTCCGGCGAGCGCGAGGATCACGATCGGCATGCTGTTGTGCGCGAGATGGCAGGCGATGGCCGGCCAGAGGCTGCCCGTGAGGGCCACGAGCATCCCGAGCACGAGCCCGAGCAAGAACGTCTGCGGCATCCGTTCGGGGAGGAGATGAAAGAGAGCGAATGCCGCCGCCTGTACGACGATGGCCGTCCAGAGCCGCTGCCGGGTGCGGGCGTGGCCGACGAAGCCCGCCAGCACCCAGCCGCGAAAGAGCAGCTCCTCGCAGACGGCCGGCACGAGGGCGATCAGCACCCAGCCCAGCCAGCGAGGCCGCTCCTGGATGAGCGCCACGAGCCTGGCCGACAGCTGCCTCGCTTCGGCGGAGGTGGTGCCACCTTGAAAGGCGAGAAGCGCGGCCGCCCCGAGCAGGAACAGGCCGCCTCCGAGAAGGATCGACCCGGCGATCACGAGGGCCCCCCGGGCTCCCCGGCCAACACCGCCCGCCGCCGGCCAGCGCCACGCAAACGTGTCGCGCACGTTCACCCGCTGCCACCAGCCGACGATCGCCAAAGGCGCGAGCACCGCCAGCCCTTGCTGCACGGGAATCGCCCAGCGCAGGTCATCCGGCACGACGCCCTGCGTGTACCACAGGCCGGCGAAGCCGGCGACCAGCGGCAGCAGGGCCTGCACGGCGTTCGGCCGCCGCCGACGGGCCGGCCTGTGGAGTGGCGCGCCGGCGACGTCGGGGCCGCGAAAGAGCACGTCTTCATCGGCGAGCGTGAGGGCCGTGAGCTGGAGAAGCAGCCACGTGACGGCGGCCGATGAGATCAACGACACGACCACCGCCCCAGCCACCGCCAGGCTCCCGGCCGGGGCTTCCACTCCAGTGCCCAGGGCCGAGCGGGCCACGACCACCTGGCCTGCAAACGGTATGGCGGCCCAGAGCGGGCCCGTGCGCACACCGGGCAGGAGCGCACTGCCGGCGACGGCGCTCACGAGCAGAATCACCGGCGTGAGAGTGTTTTGCGCCTCCTTGCCACTCTTCGAGGCGGTCGTCACGGCCAGGCACGTGGCCGCCGCGACGGCCGCCATGCCGCAGAACGCGACGACGGTCGCGATCACCGCCTGGGCGAGGGCTCCGTCGGGCAGGGCGGCCACGACGCCCTCCGGCAGCGAGCGCACCGCGACGGCGGCCGTTGCGGCGATCGATACCACGTTGGTCGCGAGGGTGGCCAGTGTAATCGCGAGCACTCCGAGAAACTTACCGAACACGATGTCGTGAATGCGGCACGGCGCGATGAGGAGCGTCTCGATCGTGCCCCGTTCCTTCTCACCGGCGATGGCGTCGATGGCGGGATAAAACGCACCCGTCAGGGTGAGCACGGTGAGGAGCACGAGCACGCCGCCGGTGAGCGTGGAGATGACGTTGTGCTCCACGGGTGGTGGCCCCACGCTCGAGTCGCCTTCGAAGGCCACGTCGAGCGGCTCGACGAGCGTGTTCGGCAGGCCTGCCGCTGCGAGGCGTTCGCGGGTGACGTCGTCGCCGAGCGTGCGCATGAACGCCAGAAATTGGTCGCGAAGTGCGCTGCCTGGGGGCCGCCTCGCGGAGACGCGCACCGAAATCGGCACGGTCTCGCGAGCTTCGAGCTCGGCAATGAGCCCCGGCCGCGTGACGATCCAGAGATCGATCTCGCCACGATCGAGCAGCGATTCGGCGTCGGCTTGCGAGACGTCGGCCAGGGCCACGTCGGCGGGCCAGCCGGTTCGTTCGCTCCGGGGCCTCGTCTCGAGCGTCCGCTCCACGAGGGCCGCGAACCGGGCGGCTTCCGGCCCCGACAGCCCCAAATGGATGGGGACGGGTGCCATGCGGGCGTCGATTTCCTGGGTGGCCGTGCGCAGGCCGAGGGCCGTGGCCAGCGCCAGGATCGGGTAGGTCGCCATCGGGAGGAGCAGCGTGATCACGAGCGTCCGCCGATCGCGCACGAACTCCAGCAGGTCGCGCCGCGCGATGGCGAGCGCTGCCGAGAGGGCCGAAGGCTGGCCGCGGGGCGTCATGGCTGCGGCTCCGGATGTGCCGCGCAGGTGCCGATGGCTGCGAAAAACGCCTCTTCCAAGTCACCGTCGCCGCCGGTGATCCAGTCGGCGACGAGGCTCTCGCGGGTGCCCGTCGCCACGACGCCACCGCCGTGGATGATCACGAACCTGTCGCACCGGCTCTCGATCTCGTGCAGCCGGTGGGTGGATAGCAGAATCGCACGACCTTCCGCCCGAAGCTGCGCGAGGAGGTCGAGCAGGTCGCGGGCCCCGATCACGTCGAGCGCGTTCGTCGGCTCGTCGAGCACGAGTGCCGGCGGGTCGTGGACGAGCGCCCGGCCGAGCGAGATGCGCTGCCGTTGGCCCGAGGAGAGCCGGCCTGCCGGCCGGTCGGCACAGCCGGTGAGATCGAGCTGGTTGAGCAGCACGGCCACCCGCTCCGGGAGTGTCTCGGCCGGAAGCCCGTGCAGGCGGCCGAACGACATGAAGATCTCGCGGGCCGAGAGCCGATCGGGAACGCCGGTGGTTGCCGACACGTAGCCCAATCGGCGGCGCACGCCGACCGGGTCATCGCGAATGTCGCAGCCTGCGACCCGGGCTGTGCCGGAGGTCGGCTTGAGCAGCGTGGCGAGCATCCGGAGCGTCGTGGTCTTGCCGGCCCCGTTGGCTCCGAGCAGCCCGACT
>JBMLMS010000128.1:0-2538 GCA_049243925.1 Pirellulales bacterium | reverse complement strand
TTCGCTCGGACCTGCCTGCGCTCCGCCATCCTGGCTGCGCTGGTCAGCTACGCCGTCTCATAAGGCAGGGGTAACCCCTCGCCTCTCTCACTCAGGAAGCCCGAGGCGTAAGCCGAAGGGAATCCGCGTGGTGTTGTGCCACCGGGGCATCCTCTCGGCTCGCGCCTCGGGCTTCCTGAACGGGGAGCCTGCAACCGGGTTGGGCGCGTCGAGGCCAGGCTACTTGTTCACCAGGAAGTGGCAGATGTCGCCGTCGCGCATCGCGTAGTCCTTGCCCTCGACGCGGAGTTTGCCGTGGGCGCGGATGTCTTTCTCGGTGTGATACTGCTCGAGGTCCTCGAGCGAGTAGATCTCGGCGCGGATGAAGCCCTTCTCGAAGTCGGTATGGATCACGCCCGCGGCCTGCGGGGCGAGGGCGCCGATGGGGACCGTCCACGCGCGAACCTCTTTTTCGCCAGCCGTGAAGTAGCTCTGGAGGCCGAGCGTCTTGTAGGCGGCGCGGGCGAGCGCGGCGAGCGACGGCTCCGTGAGCCCGGCGCCGGAGAGCATCTCCGCCCGGTCGGCCGGATCGAGCTCGGCGATCTCCGCTTCGAGCTTGGCGCACACGGGAACGACTTCGGCGCCGGCCTTCGCGGCTGCGGCCCGCACGGCCTGCACGAGCGGGCCATTGCCGGCGAGGTCGCTCTCATCGACGTTGGCCACGTAGAGAATCGGCTTGGCCGTGAGCAGGCCGAATTCCTTGATGGCCTGCCGCTCGGCCTCGTCGAGCGTGAGCGTGCGCAGCGGCTTTTCCTCACCCAACCACGCGAGGCACTTTTTCATCGCTTCGACCTTGAGCTTCGCCTCCTTGTCGGCGCTCTTCGCCGCCCGCTCCGCCTTCGGCAAAAGATTGTCGAGGTGCTGGATGTCGGCGAGCATGAGTTCGATCTCGATCGTCTCCATGTCAGACACGGGGTTCACCGTGCCGGCCACGTGGATCACGTCGGGGTCCTCGAAGCAGCGGACGACCTGGAGAATCGCGTCGACCTCGCGGATGTGGGAGAGGAACTTGTTGCCGAGACCTTCGCCCTCGCTCGCCCCCTTCACAATCCCGGCGATGTCGACGAGCTTGAGCGCGGCGGGGATCACTTTCTGTGGCGGGATGTATTTCGTGATCCGCTCGAGCCGGTCGTCGGGCACGCTCACCATCCCTTCGTTGGGCTCGATCGTGCAAAACGGATAGTTCGCGCTCTGGGCGGCCTTCGATTGCGTGAGGGCGTTGAAAAGAGTGCTCTTGCCGACGTTCGGCAGTCCGACGATGCCTGCTTCCATGAGAGTGGGGCTGCTCCGCGATTTCGATTCGAGTGAACGAGGCATCATAATGCCCGATATGGCCCGCTCGTCCCAGCCCCTCGCCGCAGCCTTCTACGATCGGCCGGCCGACCGCGTGGCCCGCGACCTGCTCGGGGCCCGGCTCGTGGTGCGGGCTCCCGACGGCACGGTGTCGCGGCACGTCGTCTTCGAGACGGAGGCCTATCTCGGCTCCCACGACCTCGCCTGCCATGGTTCGAAGGGGATCACGAAGCGAAACGCCGTGATGTTCGGCCCGGCGGGGCACTGGTACGTCTACCTCTGCTACGGGATGCACTGGATGCTCAACGTCGTCACCGGCGCCGAGGGCGTGCCGGCCGCGGTGCTGATCCGCGGGGCGGGGGCCTTCGTCGGGCCCGGCCGCGTGACACGCGGGCTCGGGATCGACAGGTCGTTCGATGGCCGGCTGGCGGGGCGGCGGGCGGGGCTGTGGTTCGAAGGCGGCGAGCCAATTCCACCACGGTCCATCAGCCGCACGCCCCGGATCGGCGTGGGCTATGCCGGCGAGTGGGCCGAGAAGCCGCTGCGGTTCGTCGCCGATCTTGCCAAACTCCCTACAATGATCGGAACGAATCGATCGAGGAGGTGCGAGCCATGAAACGTCGAACGATCATCCTGGCAGGAGCATGCATCATGACGGGCTTCGGTATAGGGCACGGACGGGCCGCGGATGGCGACGGGACGCTCGCCAAGGCGACGTTCGCAGGCGGCTGCTTCTGGTGCACGGAGGCGGTGTATGCCCAGCTCAAGGGCGTGAAGAGCGTCACGAGCGGCTACATCGGCGGCCAGGTGCCGAACCCGACCTATAAGCAGGTGTGCACCGGCATGACGGGCCACGCCGAGGCGATCGAGATCGAGTATGACCCTGAAGCCGTGTCGTTCGAGAAATTGCTCGAGGTGTTTTTCGCGACGCATGATCCCACGACGCTCAACCGCCAGGGGGCCGACGCGGGAACGCAGTATCGCTCGGGCGTCTTCTACCACGACGCCGAGCAGAAGCGGATTGCCGAGGAGGTGATCGCGAAGCTTGATGCGGCGCGGGTGTTTCCCGGGAAGATCGTCACGGAGGTGACGCAGGCGAGCACGTTTTACCCGGCAGAGGACTACCACCAGGATTACTTCGCCAACAATCCCTTCCAGCCCTACTGCCAGGCCGTGGCGGCCCCGAAGGTGGAGAAAGTCCGCAAG
>JBMLMS010000127.1:0-1002 GCA_049243925.1 Pirellulales bacterium | reverse complement strand
TGCACGAGAAGGCCACGACAAAACCCTGCCCGCATGAAGCACAGCGTGCCCTGCCGAATCCAAAGCAGAGGATGCCACAGGTGAGATATGACCGTAGCTCCCGTTCGACGTGCGCCGAGATGGGCTGCTCGACGACCGACCGATTCTCAAGCCAGCCTTCGAGGTGCTCTGCGACGACCTTGTAGAGCGGCGTCCTCTCCGGCCGGCGTGGTGCGCAGGGTTTCGAGCAGGATGCCATTCAGGTAGAGGCGCACCTCGTCGCGACTCTTGACCACCGCCAGATGCTGCCAGCGTTCGGGCGTCAGGTTGATCGCCTTGGTGGTGAGCCAGCCGCCCGCTCCGATGCCGTAGGCAAAAGCGAAGCGGTTCGGGTTTGCCCCGTCCTGCTGCATGACCATGCCGACCCCTCCGGTCACATGGTTTCCAAAGATGTTCGCGTTCTCAACCTGCGTTGCGGCGGGTTTCACCTGACACTCGATCGTGAACTCCGGCCCGAGGTCGGCCAGCGTCGTGCCAGAATCGATGAACGCCCCGCGGCCGTCGAATTCCGCGCACGGCCCGACATCGCCGGTCGTGAACCCCACCGTCCCGCACCCGACGGAGTTCGCACAGCGCATGCTCATCGCGGCTCCAAGGCGAATCCTATGGATACCGCCGGGCAGCGTCGAAGCAGGCCGTCGGCGCGATCAGCGGCTTGCCTCCACCATGACGACTGACTCTGTGCCTGACGGCTCCCGCGGCCCGCCCGTGGCGATTCCAGCCTGCAACGGCCGGCCATGCCCGTCGCTCTGGGCTGGCGCCCCCCCCTGTGTGGGAGGGTTGAGGCGGTGGGGGCTCTTCTGCAACGAAAACAAGGCCTAAAAATTTTTTTTGCCCCTCATCGCTTTGGACGATGGCGGCGACGCTGCGTCGCACTAGACTGATAAGAATTCGGGGTTGGGATTCCCACAGTCGCTTTAATTTTTTGGCGAAAAGGGGTTGAATCATGAGGCGGTTCACAGA
>JBMLMS010000126.1:0-14479 GCA_049243925.1 Pirellulales bacterium | reverse complement strand
GAGTGGAGGCCTGGAGGGCCGGAGCGAACGTCCGGCGAGACGGTACGGGGTAACCCTGAGCCGGCGCGCTTCCAAAGAGGCGAACGTCCGGCGAAGGGATACGGGGAGCCAGAAGCCGTTGCCAGCCGGTTTTTCTCAAGGTTCCGGTCGTAGCGGTCCGATCAATAGTGCGGGTCGTTGGGGAGGGGAACAGCCGCTTGTGGAGGGCTGGTGGATGGTGGCCGCGGGGCCGGGATCGGGAGGCCGTCTGATGGGGATGAAAAGACGGATGACCGAACGATCGTGGCCCCGGAGAGTCGTCGGCTGGGCTGGCTGCGCCGTGATCGCGTGTGCGACCGGATGCACGATGTGCCCCGATCCGTTCGACTACTCGGGGCCGGTGCCCAATGGGTCCGCGCCCCAGAATGACTTCTGGGCCAGGAGCAATGGCATTCTGCCGCTGCACGCCGCACCGCGACCTTGGCCGCCGGTCGTCAAGCAGCCTGCGACGCCACAGGCGGAGCCTGCTGTAGCCGAGATCGCGGCCGACGCGTCGTCAGGAGGTCTTGACGAGGCTGGGCTCCGGCAGCCAACCGTCGGGGACGATGGCGTCCTTGGGGACCACGGCCACGCCGTCGCGGATCGTGAACCGGTCGCTGTCGGCAAGCTCTTCCCAACCGTGGTCGTTCACGATGCGGGTTCGGCGGCCGATGCGCACGTTCTTGTCGACGATCGCTCCTTCGATGATGGTGCCCTCGCCGATCCCGAGCGGTGGAATCCCCTGCGCAGCCGCCGCGGCCAGGTCGTCGGCCGATTCGTAGAAGTCGTTGCCCAGGACGACGGAGTTGCGGATCACCACGTTGCGGCCGATCCGGCACCGCAGACCGATCACGCTGTTTTCGATGACGGCGCCCTGCTCGATGATGCAGCCGTCCGACAAGAGGCTCGCCCGTACGCTCGCCCCGTCGATGCGGGATGGCGGCAGAAATCGGCCGCGGGAGTAAATCGGGGCCTCGGCGCTGGAGAGTTCGAAGGGCGGTGATGCCCCGGCGAGGTCGAGGTTGCACTGGAAGTAGGATCGGATCGTGCCGATGTCCTCCCAGTAGCCGTCGAAGGGATGCAGGTGCACCCGCTTCGAGCGGATGGCCGCCGGAAACACCTCGCGCCCGAAGTCCTGGTAGTCAGTCTTCGTGAGCAGGTCGAGCAGGCAGTCGCGATTGAAGAGATAGATGCCCATGCTCGCCATGAGCGTGCGGCCGAGCGCCGGAATGCCCTGCCGGTCGATCCACGCCGGGTCGGTCCGCACCATGTCGAGCTCCGCCTTCGTCTGCGGCTTCTCGAGAAAGCCCTCCACGCGACCGTCGCCGTCGACCCGCATGATGCCGAGCGCCGAGGCAGCCTCTTCATGGACAGGAATGCCGGCGATCGTCACGTCGGCGTTCCGTGCCTTGTGCGTGGCCAGCATGTCGGCATAGTTCATGCGATAGAGCTGGTCGCCCGAAAGGATCAGCACGTGCTTGATGTCGGGCTGCTGGAGATAGCGCAGGTTTTGCCGCACCGCGTCGGCCGTGCCCTGATACCAGCCGGCGTTGTCGAGCGTCTGCTGGGCCGCCAGAATCTCCACGAAACCGCCGCTGAACGGGTCGAAGGTGTACGTGCGGCGGATGTGGCGATGAAGGCTCACGGAGTTGAACTGCGTGAGCACGTAGATCCGCTGCACGCCGCTGTTGATGCAGTTCGACAGCGGCACGTCGATGATCCGATACTTGCCGGCGAGCGGCACGGCCGGCTTCGACCGATCGCGCGTGAGCGGAAAAAGCCGAGTGCCACGACCACCGCCGAGCACCAAAGCCAAGACACGCTGCACGCTCATGGGGGTCCTTCCTGCCGGGGGGCGTTTCGCCGCGGCTCCATGCTACGGGACGGCCCGAAATCAGGAAAGCACGGTCGCCGTGCTGAGAGGCCGGCTCACTTTACCACGAAGTTCACGAGCCGGCCGGGCACGGCCACGACCTTCACGATCTGCTTGCCCGCGAGGAGTTCTGCGATCTTCGGGTCGGCCGCGGCTGCCGCCTTCATCGCATCGGCGTCGGTATCGGCCGGCACGACCACGCGGCCCCGCAGCTTGCCCTGGATCTGCACCGGGATCTCGACCGTGTCGTCCTTGAGCCACTTTTCCTCGACGGCCGGCCAGGCGGCGAGCGACACGGGCGCGGGCCTACCGAGAAGTTTCCAGAGCTCCTCGGCGAGGTGCGGCGCGAAGGGGGCGAGGACGGTCACGAACGGCTCGAGGATCGCCCGCGGCCGCTGCTCGAGCGGCGTGCAGAAATTGACGAACTCCATCATCTTGGCGATCGCCGTATTGAACGAGAGCGACTGAATGTCTTTCGTCACCTTGTCGATCGTGCGGTGGAGCTCCCGCAGCTGGTCGTCGGTCGGCTGATCGTCGCACACCTGCAGTGCCAGCGTGAGCTCGTCGGCCCGTTCGTCCACCACGAGCCGCCAGCAGCGGTCGAGGAAGCCACGGACGCCACTCACACCCGTCGTGCTCCAGGGCTTTGTCGCCTCCAGCGGCCCCATGAACATCTCGTAGAGCCGCAGCGAATCGGCACCGAAGTCGCGAACCACCTGATCGGGGTTCACCACGTTGCCGCGGCTCTTCGACATCTTGTAGGCCCGGCTCTCGACACGGATCGTGGGCGCGTCGCGGAGCACGAAATGCTCTCCCTGCTTCTCCACCTGATCGGCAGGCACCCGGGCCGGCGTGTCACCCTCCGCCTGCTTTCCGGCCGACACCCAGCCCCCCTTCGCGCTGCGATACCCGGTGAATTCCACTTCGCCCAGGATCATCCCCTGGTTGACGAGCTTCCCGAACGGCTCGGGGCACGAGACGTGGCCACGGTCGTAAAGCACCTTGTGCCAGAATCGCGAGTAGAGCAGGTGGAGCACGGCGTGCTCTGCCCCGCCGATGTAGAGATCGACCGGCATCCAGGCCCGCTCCACCTCGGGGGCGACGAACCGCTCCGTGTTCGCAGGATCGAGGAATCGCAGGTAATACCAGCACGACCCCGCCCACTGCGGCATCGTGTTGGTCTCGCGGCGGTAGCGCTTGCCGTCCCGCTCCACGAACAGCCACTCGGGCCCCGAGCGGGAAAGCGGGGGATCGGGCGTGTCACCCGGCTTGTAGTCGGCGAGCTCGGGGAGCGGCACCGGCAGATCACGCTCGTCCACGGCGCGGATCATCCCCGTGGGATTGCCGGCGGCGTCGAGCTCGTGGAGGATCGGAAACGGCTCGCCCCAAAACCGCTGCCGGCTGAAGAGCCAGTCGCGGAGTTTGTAGTTGATGGCGGCACGGCCGAGGCCTGCCGCTGCCAGATCGGCCGACACCTTCGCGATGAACTCCCGTGTGCCGAGGCCAGTGTAGGGGCCGGAGTTCACGCCGCGGCCGTCGCCCGTGAAGAGTTCACCGGGCGCGACGGAGCGTTCCAAGGGCTCGACGACTGCGATGACATCCAGCCCGAAGGTTTGCGAGAACTCAAAGTCGCGGTCGTCGTGGGCCGGCACGGCCATGATCGCGCCGGTGCCGTAGGTCGCGAGCACGTAGTCGGCCACCCACACCGGCACGGGCTGGCCAGTGAGCGGATGGATCACCGCTGAGCCGGTAAAGACGCCTGTCTTCTCGCGGGCCAGATCGGTGCGGTCGAGGTCGCTCTTGCGGGAGGCCGCGTCGCGATAGGCGTCGATCGCGGCCCGCTGGCCGGGCGTCGCGAGGGCATCGACGAGCGGATGCTCGGGCGCGATCACCATATACGTGACGCCGTAGAGCGTGTCGGGCCGTGTCGTGTAGATCCGCAGCACGTCATTGCCCGGCTTCTCGGGGAAGCCACTCGCAGACCGTGCCTGCTTCCAGACTTCGAACGTCCCTCCGGCCGATCCGGCCGGAGGTATGTAAAAATCGACCTCCGCGCCGGTGCTGCGGCCGATCCAGTCGCACTGCAGCTTCTTGATGCTCGCGGGCCAGTCGAGCCCTTCGAGCTCCTTCTCGAGCCGATCGGCATAGGCGGTGATCCGCAGCATCCACTGGCGGAGTGGAATGCGGACGACCGGATGGCCGCCCCGCTCGCTCACGCCGCCGATCACCTCCTCGTTGGCGAGCACAGTGCCGAGCGCGGGGCACCAGTTGACCGGTGCCTCCGATTGATAGGCGAGCCGGTGCGAATCGCGATACGTCGCCACGGCCGTCTCTCCCGCGGCGGCCACGTCGGCCGGAATCGGCAAGTCCGCGATCGGCCGCCCCTTCTGCTGCGCCAGATCGAACCAGGTGTCGAACAGCACCAGGAAAATCCACTGCGTCCAGCGGACGTAGTCGGGGTCCGTCGTCGCCACGACCCGGCTCCAGTCGTAGCTGAAGCCGAGCATCTTGAGCTGACGAGTGAAGGTCTCGATGTTGCGGTTCGTGCTTTCGCGGGGCGGCGTGCCGGTGCGGATCGCATACTCCTCGGCGGGCAGCCCGAAGGCGTCGAAGCCCATCGGGTGCATCACGCTGGTGCCTCGCATCCGCTCGAACCGCGAGACGATGTCGGTGGCGGTGTAGCCCTCCGGGTGGCCGACGTGCAGCCCGTCGCCGCTCGGATAGGGAAACATGTCGAGTGCGTAGAGCTTGCGACCGGCGGGCAGCCGCGGCGTCGTGAACGTGCCGTGCGCCTCCCACCAGGCCTGCCATGTGGGTTCGATCCGGGAGGGCTGGTAGCGGGGCATGCGGGAGTCCGTTCGGCTTGGCGGATAGAAGGAGCCGGGATTCTAATAGGGACGAGAGCGATTTTCGGTGACGAAAATCGCTCCCGTCCCCTTATAACGGAGCCCCCGATGATCCTCCAGCGGCGCATGCTCCGGGCCTGCCGATCGGCAGCCCACCGGCTCAAGATGGCCGACTCCCTCGGCACGCGGCTCACGGGCCGCGAGCTCTTGATCCGTGTGCTTGCCGCGCGGAGCGTGCTCGAACGGGTGCTCGCGCCCGACGAGCGGATGGTGGGCGTGATGCTGCCGCCCACGGCGGGCGCGGCGATCGTCAATGCCGCGCTCGCGCTGATGGGCCGCGTGGCCGTGAATCTCAACTACACGACGAGCCAGGCGATCCTCGACACGTGCATCGAGCGAGCCGGGCTGCGGCACGTGCTCTCGAGCCCGGCGTTTCTCGCCCGCGTGAAGCTCGACCTCGGCGCGAGGATGCTCGATGCCGGCGGACTGCGGACTCAGCTTACGGTGTTCGACAAGCTCGCAGCGGCCATGCACGCGGTGATCACCCCACTGTCGTTGCTCGAAAAGATCCTGCGGCTCGACACGATCCGACCCGACGACGTACTGACCGTGATTTTCACGTCGGGATCGACCGGTGATCCGAAGGGCGTGGTGCTCACCCAGGAGAACGTCGGTTCGAACGTTCGGGCGATCGACAACCTGCTCCATCTGTCCACGGCCGACGTCGCCCTCGGTGTGCTGCCCTTCTTCCATTCATACGGCTATACGACCACGCTTTGGACGCCGCTCACGCTCGATCCTGCCGTCGTCTACCACACCGATCCCCGCGACGGGCAGACGGTGGGCCGGCTGGCTCGCGAGCACCATGCCACGATCCTGATGGCCACTCCCACGTTTCTACGGATTTACATTCGGCGAACACCTGCCGAGGATTTTTCGACACTCGAAGCGGTGTTCGGGGCGGCCGAGAAGCTCACGAAGGACGTGTGCGACGGGTTTGAAAAACAGTTTGGCGTGCGGCCGTGCGAAGCCTACGGAGCCACGGAGCTGTCTCCGCTCGTGGCGGCAAACGTGCCGCCGGCCCGGCACGTGCCGGGCCGGCCCGTGGACGCCCGCGAGGGCACGGTCGGCCGACCGATCCTCGGGTCTCGTGCGAAAGTCACCGATCGAGAGACGGGCCGCGAACTGCCCGTCGGCCAGGAGGGCCTGCTCTGGATCGCCGGCCCCAACGTGATGCAGGGCTACCTCGGCCGGCCCGACCTCACCGAGAAGGTCGTGCAAGACGGCTGGTATTGCACCGGCGACATCGCGAAGCTCGACACCGAGGGCTTCATCACCCTCACCGGACGCGAAAGCCGGTTTTCGAAGATCGGCGGCGAGATGGTGCCGCATCTCTCTGTCGAGGAGGCCATCAACGAGGAATTGGGAGCGGTTGACGGCGCACTCGTCGCCGTGGTGACGGCGGTGCCAGACGCCATGAAGGGGGAGCGGCTCGTCGTGTTTCACCAGCCGATCGACAAGGCGCCGCAGGACGTGTGCCGTCGGCTTGCGGCCCGTGGCCTGCCGAATCTCTACATTCCGTCGCCCGACAGTTTCGCCGAGATCGAGGAGATCCCCGTGCTCGGCTCGGGCAAGCTCGACCTGCGGGCGCTGGCGACGTTGGCCCACGAGCGGTTCGTCGAAGGGAAGGCTCCGTGACGCCCGTCGCCGAGCCGGCGCCGCGGCTCGACGTCGTGCTCGGCCGGGCCGACGACGCTCGCGCCGAAGTGTATGTCTGCCTCGTGGGAGGGCCCGCCGGCGCCACGATCACAGGCACGCTCACCGGGCCACGCTGTCGCCTGGCCACCACGCTCCCGACGACGCCTCCCCTCCGCCCGCTCGCCGGCGAGGGACGGGCCGCCGCGCGAGCGATCGTGACAGAGCCGTCGTTTTGGACGCCGGAGCTGCCGAATCTCTACGAATTGGTCGCCGAAGCACGCACCACCGCCGGAGTGTGCGCGGCGACACGCCGGCTCGTCGGCCTGCGCAGGCTCGGCGTGCGCGGCCGCTCGATCTGGCTTGACGGACGGCGGTGGGTGCCGCGCGGACGAGCGGTGTCGAACGAGGCGTTTGATCCGGCGTGGTTTCGCGCCGAGCAGCTCACGGCGGTGATCTCCGACCCGACGCCCGAGGCTTGCGCGGTGGCCGATGCGATCGGCGTGCCAATCGTGGCCCGTGTCGGCGACGAGCCAGGCACACAGTCGCTTCTCGCCCGCGTGGCGGCGCTCGCGCAGCATCCGGCGGTCGTGATGGCGGTGCTTCCGACGCAGCATGTCGCAGCCGTCGAGGCCGCGCGGAGCACCGGCACGATGCTCGTGGCCGTCGAGGCGGATGCCAGCGAGCCGCCCCCTGCGGCGCTCGAGCCTGGCGTCCAGTGCCTCGTGGCGCGGATCGCTCCCGGTGCGACGCCGCTGGATGACTGGCGCGATCACGCGCCCGGTGTGCCGATCGTGGCCTGGCGTGAAGGAGCAGGCGACGGGCGGCGTGCCTGTGACGCCTTGCAGGCCGATCTCGCCGCCTGGGCATGTGCCGGTGGCCGAGCTCCCGCATGGGATTGGGCGGGGTATATCGTGCCATGACGAGCGGTCTGATAAATGCTAGGAATCCCGATTGGCCGACGTGGCTCATGGTCGGGGCGACGGGATTCGGCGGGCCGGCAGGTCAGATCGCGATCCTGCACCGGGAGATCGTGGAACGGCGGCAGTGGCTCGGCGAGGAGGAGTTTCTCGCGGCGCTCAAGGTGTGCATGCTGCTTCCCGGGCCTGAGGCACAGTAGCTTGCGACCTACGCGGGCTGGAGGCGGGGCGGGATTGCCGGCGGCCTCGTGGCTCCCAGGCAGGGTGCGACTGTGGCGGCGATTGCGGCGTCCGATGCCAGCACGCCTCGGGTTGATGGCCGTCTCCGGGCACTGCGAAACATCGCGGCTGTTGCCGCAGTCGCGGCGACCATCTGGGCCGTCGTTTATGGGCTGGTGATCGCGACGCACGCCGTCGCAGACCGAGGCGATGCGGTGGCCCGCGGCTGGCTCGAGGCCGACGAGCGATTCACGGCGCTGGCGATGGGAGAGGCTACGCCCGGCCCGCTGATCCTCGTGGTGACGTTCATCGGCTTCATGGCTGGCTGGAAGGCTGCTCCGGTCGCCGCCCTTCAGGCAGGGTTCGAAGGAGCTGCCGTGGCGACGCTGTTCGCATTCCTGCCGTCGTTCGCCATGATTTTCGGCCTCGCGCCGTTCGTGCGGTCGATCCATCCCGCGTCGTGGCTCGGCCGAGCGATGACGGCCGTGGGGGCGGCGGTGGTCGCGGCGATCGTGCTCTTGGCCGTCAAGCTGGCGACCGCGGCCCTCGTGTCCGATGGAAGCATCGACCCCGTGGCAGTAGTCGTGGCGCTCGGCTCCGCGGCGGCGCTCCTCTCGGGCCGGGCGTCCACGCCCATCGTCGTGGCGGCCGCAGCGGCGATCGGCGTGCTGGCCAGCCTCGTCGGCTGACACGCTCGGCGGGCTTGCAACAGTCGTTCGCACTGTCCGGAACCTGCTCGGACCCAACGGCATGAAGACCACGATCATCGACACATACATTGTTGACCACGGGCGCCGAGGCGCCCGCCGTCCTGCCGAGCTGTTCGGCCAAGCGACGCGGATGCGGACCACTTCCAGGCTGATGGGCGGAGTATCGAAAGGCCTTAACGCTGACCCCAAGGCTACGGAAAAACCTGTGACATCCGTGAGATGATTCACACGCAGTTAAGCCGCAGAAGCATTGCCGCGTACGGCACGGCATGACACACCCCAAATGGCTGCAGCCACTTCCGGTAGCCACGCGGCGACTCGAAATTGAGTTATCAAGAGTTCGCGCGGGCTATACTGTGCAGGAGAAATACAAGTTCCAAGCGTTTTGACGGGCGACCGCCGAGCGGTTATACTTTTGGTATGAAAACCGCCGTTTCGATCCCTGACGACGTCTTCGAGGATGCCGAGCGCCTAGCGTCGCGGCTCCGTACTTCTCGCAGCCAACTCTACGCTCGGGCTCTCGCTGAGTTCGTGGCCCGCCATGATGATGACCGAGTTACAGCGCTCATGGATCAGGCGGTTCGAGAGGCCGGCGGTGAGGCCGACGCCTTTCTCCAGGTAGCTGCCCAGCAAGCGCTTCAGCGAGTCGAATGGTAATCGCCCAGTGCGAAGTTTGGTGGGCCGACCTGGCTGAACCCATAGGGTCAGCCCCGGGTTATCGTCGGCCGGTGGTAGTGGTGCAGTCGGATCCGCTGAACCAAAGCCAGATTGCGACGGTCGTATGCGTTGCCCTGACGAGCAATCTTCGCTGGTCTGTCGCCCCTGGTAACGTGCTTCTCAATGCGAAGCACACTGGATTAGATCGCGATTCCGTCGCGAATGTGTCGCAACTTGTAACCGTCGATAAGCGGCAATTGACCGAGCGAGTCGGCAAAATCCCAAAGCGACAGATGGAAGCCATATTTTCCGGTATCGACCTCGTGATGGGCCGATAAAGTGTCCCGCGTGGAACCAAGCGATGCAATGGACTCGCGGGCAGCGTCCTGAGTGATGGTTGGCCAACCGGCCGCGAGCCATTGATCGCGAGCGTTAGAGCCAAGACTTGGATGCCCTCGGCATGATGATGTTGCCGAACTTCGGAGCTGCTGTGACCGCGGCGATCGGCTGCCTCGGCTTGCTGCTGCCCGGCACTGTCAGCCGCGTACTTGGAATCCGTCCCGAGGGGCCGTTGGGCACCGCGGAGTTTCGTGCCACGTACGGCGGTTTTTTCATGTGCCTGGGCATCGGATGCTTGGTTGCGCAGTCCGTGCCTGTATTTACCGTTGTTGGAGCAGCGTGGTGCGCGGCGGCCTTGGCACGGCTCATCTCATCCGCAGTGGATGCCAGCCGCTCGTGGCATAATCTCTTCGGGATTGGCTTCGAGGCAGGCGTGGGCCTGTCGATGCTGGCGGCGCAGCTCTAACCAGTCGCTGGGTCAGACGGCGGATAGAATCCAGCGGAATGGATGATCGATGGTCCGCCGCTGATCAGTTTTCCCGTGCGCCGGCAGCCTACGCAATCATGAGCAACGACAATCCGCCTCCTGTTTTTCTGCGCCTCGCCCTGTGGGCGGGCGTGGCCTATTTTTGCTGCATGGCCGTGGCCCACTTCTTCGGCCTGAAATACCCGCTCGTGTTCGTCTATTACGACGTGCCCTTCTATGCGTATCAAGACAAGATCATCTCATTTGCGGTGGTGGCGTACATCTGCCTCTTCGCGAATGCGGCCATGCACCGAAACGCCGTTCCCGCCGCGATCGTTGCGCTGGGCGTCACCGTGCTCGGGTTGAGTGCGGTCAATGTCTCCGACGCACTCGGTTCGGTGCTGGACGGCCGGTCCACGCTCGCCTACTGGATGCAGACAGGCCTCATCGCCGCATATTTCGCGCTGCTGCTTGCGTTGTATGCGGCGGGGGAGCGGACGTCGAAGAGGCCCCCGGCGCGGGGAGACGTCTGGTAGCATCGTGCGCATGACATCGTTCGATCCCGATCGCTACTCGCGACAGATCCGCTTTGCACCACTGGGTGCCGAGGGCCAGGCACGGCTCGCGGCCGGCCGCGTGGCCGTAGTCGGCTGTGGCGCCCTGGGCAGCGTCGTTGCGCTCGCCCTCGTGCGGGCCGGCGTCGGCTTCGTGCGGCTCATCGACCGCGACGTGCCCGAGCTCTCGAATCTGCCCAGGCAGGTGCTGTTCGACGAGGCCGACGTGGCGGCCGGGCTGCCGAAGGCCGTCGCGGCCGCCCGACAGCTCACCGCGATCAATGCGGTCGCCACGATCGAGCCTGTCGTGGCCGACCTCACGGCAGCAAACGCGGCCGATCTGCTCGGCGGCGTGGATGTGCTCGTCGATGGCACCGACAACTTCGAAGCGCGGTATCTGGTCAATGAATACGCCTGCCGGCATGGTGTGCCATGGGTGCACGGCGGGGCGATCGGGGCCGAGGGCCGGGTGCTTACGATCCTCCCTGGCCGTACCGCTTGCCTGCGCTGTCTGGTGCCCGAACCGCCGGCGGCCGGTTCACTTCCCACGTGCGACACGGCCGGCATCATCGGGCCGGCTGCGCTCGTGGTCGGCGCCGTCGAAGCGGCCGAGGCGATCAAACTGCTCGTCGGCTGCGTCGAGCGGGCGGCGAGCCGGATGCTCGTGTGCGACCTGTGGGACAACGTCTGGCGGACGATTGATCTCTCGGCCCTCGCGGCGGAGGGCTGCCCAACCTGCCGCGGCGGCGACTATCCCTGGCTCGAAGGCCGGCTCGGCGGGCGGCCGACGGCGCTCTGCGGCCGCGACGCCCTGCAGGTGATGCCGGCGACGCATGGCATCGACCTCGAGGCTCTTGCAGAGCGGCTGGCTGGTGCAGGGAGCGTCTCCGCGAACGCGTGGATCGTGCGGGCCAAGGTTGAGCCAGGCATCGAACTGGCCGTGTTCGCCGACGGCCGGGCGATCGTATCGGGCACCCGCGACGAAGCCCGCGCCCGCACGATCGTCGCCCGCTATCTCGGGTCATGAGCCCGTCGCGGCCTCGAGAATCCGGTGTTCGGTAGCCTCGTCCCGAGTGAACTCGGCAGTCAGGCGGCCTTCGGCGAGCACGAGAATTCGGTCTGAAAGGGTCAGCAGTTCCGGGAGCTCGCTCGACGTGAGGAGCACCGCCATGCCCTGGCGGCAGAGCCCGTCGATGAGCTGATAGAGCTCGGCCTTCGCCCCCACGTCGATGCCGCGGGTCGGGTCGTCGAGCAGAAGAATTCGCGGCTCCGTGAGCAGCCAGCGGCCGATGATGCACTTCTGTTGATTGCCCCCCGACAGCCCCATGATCGAGGCATGTGGGCTCGGCGTCTTCACGCCGGTGTCACGGAGCGGGCCGGCCACGAGCGCCTCCTCGCGGCTGCGGCTGAGCAGGCCGCCCCGCAGGGCCTCGCGCAGGCTGCAGAGGCTGATGTTGCCCGCGACATCGAGATCGGGGAACAGGCCGAGACGCTTGCGATCTTCCGTGACCATCGCGATGCCGGCGTCACAGGCCTCACGCGGATGGGTGAATCGCACGGGGCGGCCGGCGAGCTGAATCACGCCGGTCCAGGTGGGGGGCGAGACGCCGAAGATCGTCTCCAAGAGCTCGGTGCGGCCCGCGCCCATGAGCCCGGCCACGCCCACGATCTCGCCGGCATGCAGATCGAGCGACACGTCGGCGAGCCGGTAGCCCCGCGGATGCTCGGGCCAAGGCAGCGTGAGGCCGCGAATTTCGAGGAGCGTATCGCCACGGGGCCGCGGCTCGTGAAACAGATGCCCGGCGATCTCACGGCCCACCATCCAGCTGGTGATCTCCTGCGGCGTCGTCGCCTCGCGGTCCACCGTGCGCACGTGGCGGCCATCGCGCAGCACGGTAATCCGATCGGCGAGCCGAAACACCTCGTCCATCTTGTGCGAGATATAGAGAATCGTGGTGCCGTGGGCACGGAGACGCGAGATTGTCCGCTCGAGCCTCGCCGACTCGGCCTCCGTGAGCGCGCTTGTCGGCTCGTCCATCACGAGGATCGAGGCGTCGAGCGAGAGCGCCTTCGCGATCTCCACGAGCTGCTGGTCGCCCACGCGGAGGCTGCCGGCCCGCGTCTGCGGCGCCACGCGGCATTCCAGCGTCTCGAGCAGACGGGCTGTCTCGGCCTCCATCGCCCGATCGTCCACGAGGCCGAGCGCCGTGCGTCGCTCGCGGCCCAGAAACACGTTCGCCGCCACCGAGAGGTCTTCGACGAGGTTCAGCTCCTGGTGGATGATCGCCACGCCAGTCCGCTCGGCATCGCGGGTGTCGGAAAACCGCACCGGCTGGCCATGAATCTCGAGCGCTCCGGCATCGGGCTGATAAACGCCCGAGAGGATCTTCATGAGCGTGCTCTTGCCGGCGCCATTTTCGCCGCAGATGGCGTGGAGTTCGCCTCGCCGCACGTCGAGCGACACGCCGTCGAGCGCCACCACGCCCGGGAATCGCTTCGTGATCGACCGCATCGCGATCGCCAGATCGGCAGCGTGACTGCCGGCCGATGCGGCGGTCATGCAGGCCTCGCTAGAGCCTTCGGGCGGCCTTCCCACAACCGCACGGCCGCAAGCAGGGTGAGGGTCGCAAGTCCGGCCGCGATCCCGGCCCGGGGCCCCGCGGTCATCGCGACCACGCTGCCCACGAGCAGCGCGAGCACGGGGATCGCGCAGAGTCCGAGAACTCCCGGAAAAATCCGCCGGCCACCTTTCGCGAACTGACCGACCTGCGAGAACGTCACCGCGAGCACCACGACCACGCCCACGATCAGCCCTTCGTAGATCTCGGCCTCCGTCTTGATCACTTTCGACACCGCGTCGATCACCACCCGCAGAAACACCGTGCCGAGCACCGTGCCGGGCACCGTGCCGACGCCGCCCGCGAGCGAGCAGCCACCGACCACGGCGGCGGCGATCGCGTTGAGCTCGTGGCCGCGGGCCTGGATCGCCGGCGCGGCCACCGACTCGTTGGCCACGTAGAAGAGCCCCGCGAGCGCCGCCGTCATGGCGCCGTAGCAGTAGGCGAACCACTTCACATTGTCGGTGCGAATGCCGGCGAGCCGAGCTGCCTGCTCGTTGCCGCCGAGGGCGTGCACGTGACGGCCGAGCACCGTCCGTGTGAGGAGGAGCCAGGTGACGAAGGCCAGCAAGCCGAAGACGGCCACGGGAATCCAGACGTTGTCACGCACGAACTTGAACGCAGGATCGTACACGTTGATCTGACTGTTTTTCGTAGGCAAAAGCGCCGCAGTAGTGCTCGTGGCCAGGGCCCGCGCGAGGCTCCGCAGACCCACGAGCGTGGCCAGCGTGGCGATAAAAGGCGGCAGCCGCACGGCCGTGATCAGCCAGGTGTGGAGCGTGCCGACGAGGAATCCGGCGAGCAGGCTGGCGAGGCAGCCGGCCGCCACCACCGCTCCGCCCACTGGCTTGAAGCCCACCATCTCGGACGGGGCGAGCGCGAGCATCGTGGCGGCGCAGACGGTCGTGGAAAGGGCGATCATCGAGCCCGCGGAGAGATCGATGCCGCCGGCGATGATCACCACGGCCGCACCCAGTGCGAAGATTCCGAGCATCGCCGTGCTCCTCGCGATGTCGCGCAGGCTCGCGAGGGGCTGAAACCAATACGAGTGATTGGCATCGACGACCGCTGTGAGGACGATGGCGACCACGATCGCGGCGAGCAGGGCCCATTCGCTCCGTTTGAGCAGCAGGCCTCCAGGCGTCGGGGAGTCGGCAGCAGCCATGCGTGGTTCCGCGGGAGTGGCGGGGGCCGTCAGGAACTCGACAGGCCGTAGGTGGCGAGCCACTCGCGGAATTTCGAGAGCGGCATGGTCTCGTGGCCTGTGCCCGGGACATCGGCCGGTTTCACGAGCGGATTGTCGTCGGGCACGATCAGCCTGAGGCCGGTCGTGTAGATGTCGCCATCGGGCTGCCCCGCGTTGGGAAACATCTGCTTGATCGTGGCGTCGTCTCCTTCCTGCATCGCCAGGAGCAGGCGGACGGTCTGGATGCCCATCTCGAACGGATTTTGCACGACCATGGCATCGATCTGGCCGGCGGCCATCCGCTCGATCGCCACGGCCTGGGCATCGAACGTGACGGTGGTGATCCGGTCGCGGGCCTTCCGTTCCTCCACAACCTCG